>CACYHJ010000052.1 GCA_902774165.1 Oscillospiraceae bacterium | reverse complement strand
AAATATAGCCACGACAAATCTTGCTGCGTCGTGGTTTCGTAATCGGCGCCCGGCGCCGTTATTGTTATATATGATCGACGCACGGGGCGCCGGAATCTTTTATATATGATCGACGCACATGGCGCCGGAATCTTTTATATATGATCGACGCGCGAGGCGCCGGAATCTTTTATATATGATCGACGCGCGAGGCGCCGGAATCTTTATATATAATCGACGCGCAAGGCGCCGGATCCTTTGAAAATGGGGTGGATAGTCGGATTCGAACCGACGGCCTCCAGGGCCACAACCTGGCGCTCTAACCAACTGAGCTATACCCACCGTGCCGCGCCGACTCAATCGGCACAAGCTGTATTATATAACATGAAAACCGATTTGTCAAGGAAATTTTCTGGGTTTTTCGCTATCGATCATAATTTATTTAAATCTGATTATTATTGACAAAATTATTTTACAGGATTATAATTTATTCATATAAACTGTTGATTTATCTTTATAGAAAAGGAGTGACGTTCGTGTCGACTTGTCCGAAATGCGGAAAAAAGCTTCACCTGACCAACGTCAGCCAGTTCTGTCCCGCCTGCGGCGTGAACATGCGATTTGTGAATTTCGAGGAAGATTTTTACCGGGAGGCAAAGATCGCGGAGCTCTCGCAGGCGGCGATGGGCGTGAAAATCAAGCGGTTCAAGGCCTCCTTCGTCGGCTCGAAGCTGACCATTGCGCGGCTTGCGGTCATGTTTCTGCCGATTCTGACGTTCCTGATCCCTCAGGGCGGATTCTCGATTCTTCTGCCCTATAAAGAAACCGCCGTTTCATTCGGGGCTCTGGGGCTTTATCAGCTCTTCGGCGGCGGGGATCTGGGGTATATCGCGCAGATGGCCGGCTCCGGCGCGTTCGGCGGCGGGTTTTCTGCGCTGATCGCGGCGATCTACGCCTACGCCGCGGCGGCGGTATGCGCCGTTCTGGCGCTGCTGCTGACGGTGTTCTGCTTTATCAGCATTAAAAACATGCAGAAGATCCTCGCCGGCGTTTCCTGCGCCGGGATTGCCGCGAGCTGCGCCGCGATCATCCTGATCGCCCGTTTCGTTTCCGCGGCGCAGAGCTCCGCGCTGCTGAGCGGACACGGCGGTTTCGGTCTTTATATCTCGATTCTCGCCTTTGCCGCCGTGCTTGCGGTGAACATTCTTCTTGTCAGACGTCCCGTCCCCGTGGAATACACCGAGGGCGCCGTCGAGCGTGCCGCGATGTGGAAACGCGTCCGCGCCGGCGAGGTGAAGATCGACGATCTGCCCCAGCCCGTGGTCGTGACTGAGGCAACGAAAAAGATCGATGAGGAGATCGCAAAGGAAGAAGCGTCCTACGAAGAAAAAATAGCGAAGAGGGAGGCGGAGCAGAATGCCTGACGAGGGAAAGAAAAGCGTCATGAACGCCGGCGGCATGACCGAAGAAACCGTCAAAAAATATAAATGGATCTACCCCGCCGTGATCGTGCTGCTCGTCGTGATCTTCGCGGTCGGTATCGGCTACGGCCTTGTCACCGTGCTGCAGATGGAAGGCAGCGACCCGCCCGCGGTGCTGACCGAGGGGCGTACCCCCGCCCCGGCGTCAAAGGAGGAGGCGGCGGACTACTTCAACAAAGTGCTTGCGAACGCGCTGACGGAAAAGCCGAAATTCTCCGAGAACGAGACCTTCCGCATCGACGAGGACAGCATGGAGACCGACGGCGGCGAGCTGCTGCTCTCAACGCTGAAATACATCCGCTCCGATTTTGAGGACAGTCTGGACGCGACGAATGAAGAAAAAACGGCGAATTTCTTCGACGGCTTCGCGCAGTATCTTGACGTTCCCGCCCTCACCGCGGCGGATATCGAAGATTTCACCTGCGAATATATCAACTACGTCTGCCCCTCCTGCGGCGAGTCAAGCGATTCCCCGCAGGACGGCTGCGAAAACTGCGGCTCGGAGCGCTCTTACAAAATGCACTACAAAGACAATTATGTCGTGACGCTGACGCTCAACCCGAACGGCGCGGCGGCGAAAGCGCTGTTCCCGCCGCGGTCTCAGACCGGGATCGAATCGCTGCTCGGCGACGGGCTGAAGAAATACGCCCGGGTCGGAACGGTCACGGCGACATATGACAAGTACACGATCCGTTTTGAAGCAGTCCGAGCGACGGACCGGATCCTGTCGCTCCGATTCGCGAAGGAGCTTTCCGTCGAGGGCTCGCTGACCTTCACCGGGGAATTCGCATCCCTCGGCTCCTGCGCCGTCGGCGCGAGGCTGACGAACGCGAGAAACTGCGGCTTCACCTGGCCCGGTATTTCCCTTGACCAGAAGGAGCTGACAATCGCCCCCGGCGACACCGACAACCTGATCGCGACGCTGATCTGCGACGATCCGCTCGCCTACGAGGCGAAATGGAGCAGCTCCGACGAGAGCGTCGTCACGGTGGACGACGAGGGCTACCTGAAAGCGAGCAAGACGCCCGGCGGCATGGCGACGATCACCGCGGAATACGAATTCGGCGGCAAGACCTTCACCGATACGTGCGAGGTCAGCGTGCTGAACGCGGTCGAATCCATCCGTCTCAGCCGCCGTCATATGAAGCTCTCCGTCGGCGGCACGGGAACGCTCTCCGTGATCGTCTCCCCCGCGAAAGCCACGGTGAAGACCGTCAAATGGTATTCCGAGAACGAAAGCGTCGCGACGGTCGACGAAAACGGCGTCGTCACCGCGGCCGCGCCGGGCACGGCGGTTATCTACGCCCTCTCCGACGACGGATATTTCAGATCTTCCTGTGAGGTGAACGTGAAATGAGTGAAAAAGAAAGAACGGGCCAACAGAAAAAACTGACCGAGGTCATCTTTCAGGCGGAGGACAATTCCGCGCAGCGGCTCGACAGCTCGAGGCTGAGCCGATACAGCCGCATCGCCATCCGCATGTTCCACACGCCGGTGCTTTCGGTCAAGGAAATGGTCTATCCCGGCGTCGGTGAATTCGCGACGAGCCTTCTCACCGCGCTTGAACAGTACAGGAAGCTGTACTTCCTGACGGTGCTGCACATCGACATCGTTTACGTCACGTGGATCGAGATGCTCATCGGCATCTACGACGTGCTCAACAACGTGCTGATGGGCATCGCCTACGACCACACACGCACCCGCTGGGGCAAGGCGCGTCCTTACGTCGTGAGCGGCGCGATCCCCTATTATGCGAGTACGATGATTCTGTACAGCGGCGCGCTGTTCCTCGGGCACACGGCGAACAACGACCCGCGCAAGATCATATTCGTGTTCGTCATGCTCTTTATCCAGGAGACCTTCGCCACGATCTACGGCATCCCGCGCGGCAATATGCTGACGCTGCAGACCGCGAATCCCGACGACCGTATCAAGGTCGGCCTGATCCAGCAGTACGTGGGCTTCACCGCATCGCAGGCCGTGTTCGCGTTCCTTGTGCCGCTGATGGAGCTGATCAACAAGGGCTATCTCAACGTGCCGATGCCTTATGTATATCTGTTCTTCTCATTCACCGCGGGACTGACCGGCATGTTCGGCAATATCGCCATGGCAGTCAAATGCAAGGAACGCATTCTGCTGCAGCCCAAGCCCGCCCCCGTCACGAAGACGATCTTCTACATTCTCAAGAATAAATACGCTCTGCGCAACTTCATTGCGGGCTTCTCCGTGAGCTGGTGGTCGAACGGCGGCTATAAGTGGGACGTGGTGACCCAGCAGGAAATCTTCGGCGGCACGATCCCGACGTTCTTCGCCTACCTGCCCAACAACGTGCTGACGTATTTAAGCATCAGCCTGATTCCGAAGTTCCAGAAGATTTTCAAGAACAACCGGAACGGCGTCGTCGTTCTGCGTCTGTGGGACCTGTTCTTCGCCCTGCTGATGGTCGTGATCGGCTGCCCGATCATGGCAAAAGAACGCAAGTGGGGCCTGGTCGCCCTTTACGCGATCTGTTTCGGCATCAACGGCCTCAACGACGGCCCCGCCCGCGTGTTCGAGGCGGAGCTGGGCAGAGAGATCAACGACTACACCGAGTACGTTACCGGCGAGCGTCCCGACGGCACGATCGGCATTCTGACCGGCCTGATCACCAAGGTGACCGCCCCGCTGAACTCGCTGCTCACGATCTGGCTGTTCAAATGGTCGGGCTACGATCTGTCGCTCACGATGCTGCCCTGGTCGCAGGGAAGCCGGACGATCTATCAGAAGGTCTGGTTCATGTATATCGGCATCGGCCTTTTCCCGGATGTGATCCGCATGATCCCGTATATTTTCTACGATCTTGTGGGCGAGAAGCGCGAGAAGATGTATATCGCCCTCAACGAGCGCCGCGCCCTGATGGCCAACGAGGACCGGGAGAACGAAGCGCTGGAGGAGATGATCGAGAACATGAGCGAGGAAAAGACAAAGCATTGAACGCCGAAAAAAGGCTGCCGCAGCAAGACACGGCAGCCTCTTTTCTTTTTACGGCATGATCAGGATCGACAGCGGGTCGACGGTCTCGCCGTTTTCCGTAATCTCAAAATGCAGATGCGCGCCGGACTCCGACTCGCAGGGCACAAAGCTCAGGTAGCCGATCGTGTCGTCCATTTTGACCTCGGTACCGACGGGAACGGTGCTCCCCTTCCCCAGGCCGCAGTATTTCGCCACAACGCCGCCGCCGTGATCGATCACCATCACCGTGCCGTACAGCGGGTCGTCATAAACCTCGCTGACGAACCCGGAGGCGCAGGACTTGATCGGGTCGCCGACGACGCCGGCGAAATCAATGCCGTTGTGGGTGCGCCAGTCCCCCATGGTCGGGTTGAACACCGGCTCGGCGCTGCTGTAATCCAGGGAGATATCCCGGCTCAGCGGAATATCGAAGTATTCCGGGCGCGGCATGGTCGCGTCCACCGTTTCGGATTCCGGAGAGGATTCTTCCGCGGCGGGAGCGCTCTGCTGCTCAAGGACGTAAGTCTCCGGTTCGGGGGGCGCCGGGACGCTCGCCGGCTCCGTTGCCGGCGGCGCGGTCTCGTCTGGATAAGCGTCGTAAACGGTGGTGGGCGGCGATTCCTGCGCGTCGCTCTTCTGCGGCTTCTCATACCGCGTCCGCACGCCGAAAAAACCGACCGCGCCCAAAAGCACCGAACACAGAACGGCTGCCAGCGCGGCTCTTTTTTTATTCTTCATTGTCAACACCCTTTGCTGTTTGATACTTTCAGTATTCACGGCGGGCGGCAATTTTATTCATCGGGACGGAAAAGAGGTCCGTTTTTTCGCAAAACGCGACAAATTTGCGCCGCGCCCTTGCAAAGCGCGGAAAAATGATGTAAAATATTTGCATCTTATTATGAAGGAGTTGTTCCCATGCTTTGGAAGCTGAAAAAGTGCTGGTACAGAACTTATCAGACCGTCTATAAGTTCGCCCTGCATTTCCTTGACTGGACCGAGCCCTACCTGCTGGAAGGGGAAGGCGCGGTGCTGCGCCTGCCCGCATTCATCAAGGATAAGGGCATCAAAAAGGTCCTCGTCGTGACCGATAAGGGCTTGATGGGTCTGCACATCCTTGACCCGATGTTTGAAAAGCTGGACGAGGCGGGCGTGAAATACGTCGTATTCGACGGCGTGCAGCCCAACCCCACCATCCCCAACATCGAGGACGCGAAGAAGGTCTATGAAGAGAACGGCTGCGAGGCCATTATCGCCTTCGGCGGCGGCTCCCCCATGGACTGCGCGAAGGCCGCCGGCGCCCGGATCGTAAGACCCAACAAATCCGTCCGGAAAATGCGCGGCCAGCTGAAGGTTCTCAAAAAACTGCCCCCGTTCTTCGCTGTGCCCACTACGGCGGGAACCGGCTCGGAGACCACCATCGCGGCGGTCGTGTCCGATCCCGAGACCCACGAGAAAAACGCCATCAACGACCCGGCGCTGCGCCCGAAGTACGCGGTGCTCGATCCCGCGCTGACGGTCGGTCTGCCCCCGCACATCACCTCCACCACCGGCATGGACGCCATGACCCACGCGGTCGAGGCGTACATCGGCAGAAGCAACACGAAGGACACCATCCGCGAGGCGGAGGAAGCGGTCGTTCTGATCCACAAGAATCTCGAAAAGGCTTACGCCAACGGCAAGGACATGGAAGCCCGCGCCAACATGCTCAAGGGCTCGTATCTCGCGGGCCGCGCGTTCACACACGCGTTCGTCGGCTACGTTCATTCCATCGCCCACAACCTGGGCGGCCTTTACGGTACGCCCCACGGCCTTGCAAACGCGGTGATCCTGCCCTACGTGCTGGATTATTACGCGGAGACCGCCTATAAGCCCCTTGCGAAGCTGGCGGACCTGATCGGCATCACCACGCCGGAGATGAGCGTCGCCGACAAGGGCAAAGCGTTCATCGCCGAGATCCGCAGAATGGACCGGGATATGAACATCCCCGAGAAGTTCGACATGATCAAAGAGGAGGACATGCCCACCCTCGTGGCCCGCGCGCTGAAAGAGGCGAACCCGCTCTACCCGGTGCCGAAGATCATGAACGCGGCAGACTGCGAACGCGTGATCCGGAGTTTTATGGCGTGAAGTCAATGACAGTGAAATGTGAAAAGTGAAATGTGAAAAGTATGCGGCTGCGCCGCAGTAAAATGTAAAAAGTGAGCGCGGATATGAACAGCTATCAGGATTTGGAAGTTTGGAAAAAGTCAATGGAGTTAGTGAAAGTGGTTTATACTCTTGTGCGTTCTCTGCCGAAAGAAGAAACATACGCCATGGCAGACCAGATGCGCAGATCTGTAATCTCTATCGCATCAAATATCGCGGAAGGGTACGGACGCAACTCAAAAAATGATTTTATCCGATTTCTGAATATATCACAAGAATCCAAGTGTGAACTTGAAACACAACTATACGCTTGCTGCATGCTGGACTATATCAAAGATGAAGAAGCGCAAAACGCGTTTCAGCTTTGCAGAGATATCGGAAAAATGCTTTTCGGTCTCAGTAATAAAATTAAAAGTGGAATGTAAACTGTAAGAGTTCATTTCACATTCCACATTTCACATCTCACATTTCACATCTCACAGAGGTGACAACCATGGCCAAACACAAACTGGTCCTCGGCAGCGGAGGGATCTTCTTCGAGAACGAATCCGACCCGATCATCGACCATATTTTCTCTCTCGCGGACAAGCGGGAAAGCTTCGTCTATCTGCCCACGGCGGGCCACGACGGCAAAGAGGACGAGCCCATCGTAACGCACTACGCCCTGACCCACGGCTTCAAGAAGGCGGAATGTCTGTACCTGACGGACGAGAGCCTGACCGAGGAGGATATCAAAAACGTGATCCTCTGCGCGGACGTGATCTACGCCTGCGGCGGGAACCTGAAATTCCTGATGGAGACCTGGCGCAGACGCGGCGCGATCCCCTATCTGCGGCAGGCCTACGACAACGGAACGGTCATCGCCGGCCAGAGCAGCGGCGCCATGTGCTGGTGCCGCCACGGCTACGACAACTGCGGGATCGGCGGGAGATATATGTTCCTGGACTGCCTGGATTTCGTGCCCTATATCCTCTGCCCGCATTTTGAGGACTGGCCGGAGTTTTTGGAGGACGTGAAGATGCAGGAGCTGGACGGCATCGGGCTTGACAACGATATCGTGATCTCGATCGTCGACGGAGAATATGAGATTGTCGATTCCCACAGAAATCCCGTCCATTCGGCGTATTACCTGCCCGCGGATCAGGGCTGGCCCGTGATTGATATCGTGAAAAACCACGTGCCGATTCAATTTGAATAATCAAACGATAAGAATTGCCGCCCGTTCGGATCTGCGATCCGAACGGGCGGGATTTTTTATACGTACGGTTTATTGGTTCTGCTTAGGCGACTTTTGCGTGACGGTCATTACGTAAGAACACAGGTCTTTCGCTTTTGTAATTACTGTCAGTTCACTTTGTTTGTGTTCCATTCAAAAACCTCATTTTCAAAAATCGCGCGGCCGACTTCCGGCGGCATATCCCCCCTCTGTCCCTTGCGGGACATCTCCCCCAAAGGGGAAGACTGATTATTGATTTGGATGATTAAAGATCGGAAGATTTACGATTCATGATTTATCCACAAAGCGGGACGGACCGCGGCGTAATCCATGTCGACGTATCTGCCGTGGACACCGACAGCGACGTCGGAGCCGTAGTCATTGACGTAGCCGTCGCAGTTGACGAGGGCGGCGTAGTTGGAATTGCTGCCGGGCGACCGCAGCCACCACCAGAAGGTAGGCCTGCCGTCAACGTCAACGGTATAACCGCTGTTTGTATACGCTCCCTTTGCAATCGCGTAATCCGTCGGAGCGCATATTCTCGCGTCTTTTGAGCTGAAATACTTGTTCGCTTCCTCTATGCTCAGAAGGAATACTTTGTCTGTTGTATCTTTGCCGGGATCCGTACCGTATGTCGGATTCTTGTCTGCTGAGACAGTTGAACTGATGATACAGTTCTGTTCATCTGAGTTAAACGCATCGCTGATAAACGTACTGTTCAGCCATTTACGCAAGGAGCAGGTCTCCCACGTTACGTCTGAAGAGGTCTCATTGTACCTCTGATAGTCAAGAGCATATCGACTTATCACAAGCGCTTTATCGCCTTCTGTAGCAAGAACAAGCCATTCAATGTCTTCTTTTCCGTTAGCCTTATTATTATCCTGCTCGTAAGAGCCAAGAACAACATAATCGCCGGCCTTGGAGGTCTTCAACTTTTCGATATTGTATTGTCTGTGGATTTCTTCTGCCTTTGCAGCGCTGTCTTTGTAGCCGTTCAAATCGATCAAGGCCTCATATGCATCAACATATTTACCTTCCTCGATCAATGAAAGTGCGGAATCGTATTTGGCGTCTTTGATAGCCGTTTCGCATCTTATGATCTGTGCTTCACTGTCCTTGTATCCATTTAATGCTGTAAATGCCGTGATCGCTTCTTCGTACTTTCCGGCGTTGTAAAGATCGAGCGCGGAATTGTATTTGGCGTTCGGAATAATAACCGTTGTCAATACAATAACAAACGCAATACACGCGACAACAACAGGCGTTACAACGGCGGCGATCTTCTTGAGCTTCTTCGCCGCTTTTTCCGCAGCGATGCGTTTTTGCTCCGCCTGACGCTCGCGCTCGAGACGGTCGGCTTCTTCCTTTACTTTGATTTCCTCGATCTTTCTCCGGCAAGCGTAGATCTGTTCGTCCGCGTCTTTCCAGCCGGAGATCGTGCCGAATTCTTTGATCGCCGCTTCATAGCCGTCTGTTTTGTCTCCGGTCATCTTCGCTTTTGCGGAAGCGTAGATCGCGTCCTTGCGACAAACCTCGGCTTTGTCAAGACTCTGTTCGGCAAGCGAATCTGCATTTTTGAAACCGGGGATCGTTTTGAACGTTTCCGCAGCAGCCTTGAACGCCGATTCGGTATTTGCCGCGTTCATTGCGGAAACGGCGCTGTTATATATGCCGATCAGCCGCGCGTTTTCGTTGCGTTCATCAATCTGAATATTGATATTTCTCAGTTTATCCGACAAATCCTGATCGGCAAAACGAAGCGTCTTATTATAGTGTTCGTTTTCCGTAAAGGATTCCTTGCACTTTGCGAGATTTTCCGTTCGGCTGACCTTCAGATCCGCCAGAAGATACCTGAGATACACGTCCGCGCTTTTCGGAGCGTAATCCAGCGCCGCCTCGCAATATGACGCCGCACTGTCCCATTTTTCATCTTCAAGAAAAAGGTCGATACGATCAAGGATCGAAGGAAAGTTATCGGATGTTACAGAAACCCTCTCGACAACTTTAGGAGCGGTCACAGAGGATCCGCCTGCAGTTTGATTTACTGTCTCGCCAGGAATTCTCCAGAAAATCTTAATTTCCTGTGTCCTGAATCCCATTAAACTTATCGGGAGAGCTTCAACAATATTATAAATCTCTTTTCCTTCCGCTTTCAGTTTCCGCTCTGCTTCTCCGATCGCTTTTTGTTTTTCTAATTCAAAGCCTATGTTTGTAAGAGCATTTTTAACATAAACAGACTCATATCCTGTTTTTTCCATTTTTCATACCTCTGTTATCTATTGTATCACGTATCCTTTAGCTCCGCATTTAAAGAAAAACGCTTTTTACAACTCACACTGTTCTATAATTACCGCATATGACAGTTTATCAAAAAAGGAACACCGGAATCAACCCGCATATCATCCAGTTACGCAC
>CACYHJ010000051.1:10982-16021 GCA_902774165.1 Oscillospiraceae bacterium | reverse complement strand
ATTTGTTATGAACGTCCTCCGCGAAGCACAGCAGATCCTTGAATTCAAGCGCCGTGCCGTCGTCGAGGATCGCCCTGCCGCTCATTCTGCCGAAGACCTGATGCTGGTCTGTGATGATGAACTTCAGGTCAATCTTCGCGGCGCGGTCGAGGATCGGCTCGAATATTGCCTCAAACCTGCCGTCGCTGGAGGTGAACTGCCACTGGGCGGTATAATCTTTCACGCCGAAATTCTCGGTGATGTTGAATTTGATATCGTCGAATTTGTGGGCCTTGCCGTCGTAGAAAATGACGTTTTCACTGGCGGCGGTCGTGTCGCCGAAGCCGTAGCCCAGGTTGAAGCCGAAGGGCTTGCCGTTCACCACGCCGTTGCCCGAGCCCCAGTACCAGGTGTTGTCGTAGGTCCACACGCCCCGGCCCCAGTCAAGGGTGCCGAAATGCTTTTCCGGGTCGAATTCATAGCGTTTGCCGTCAAATTCCGCATAGCCCGACGCGCGCATGCAGTTGATCTTCTGATTGTAATAGAACGCCTTCGGCGCGCCCGCCCACGGGGTGGCGATCACCATGGTGTCCATGTCCGGCTGCTCGAGGCGGATATCCGCTTTGAAATCCTTGCCGTTGAAGAAGTTTTTGAACTCGCAGCGGATGTTTCTTTCCTGCTCGAATTTCACGTAATTCAGCGTCAGACGGTCATTCTTGAACAGCACGTTTCCGCTGTCGGTGGAGGCGGGCATCTTCAGCTTGCCCATGGGGAACAGGTTCAGCACCGTCTCGGTGTGCTCCCACGGATCTCCGCTGAAATCCAGCAGGCTCACCGACTGCAGGCCGATATAGCCGTCGTCGGAGACGGTGAACGCCACGCCGAAATCATCGCCCATGACGATGTAATAATCCCATTCCTTAATGCGGAATTTCGGCGCTTTGATCATGTTTCGGTCGTAGATCTGAACGAGTTTGCGGGACCAGCCGGGCTCCCGCAGCGTCCCGTCGGCGGTCAGCAGGGGGAGACGGGCGGTAACTTCATGATTTCTGCTCATGGTTCATTCCATCCTTCCTTGACTTACTGAAATTTGACGTCTGTGGTAACGGGTTTTCTGCCGTGATTCAGGAATTTGCGGTCGTCCAGCGCCCACTGCCGGGAGGAGAATCCGCCCTCCTCGACGGTGGCGATGGAGTTTTCGATTTCATAAATTTTCGCGTCCAGCATATCAAGGGAGGAGAGGACCTCCGCCTCGAGGAACGCCGGCTTCACCGCGGCGCCGAACTCCGGCGAGCCGTGGTGGGACAGCAGCATATGCTGAAGGTACATTTTTGTTTTTTCGTCGGTGCCCAGCTTCTGCGCGGCCCGCTCGACGATCATCGCGCCCATCACGAGGTGCCCCAGCAGCTCGCCCTTGAGGCTGTAGCCGGAGACAAGGCCCGTCTGCGCGACGACAAATTCATCGATTTTCGCAATATCGTGCAGCAGCGCGCCGGCGATCAGCAGGTCCCGGTCGATGGCGGGGTACAGCTTTGCCGCCGCCTCCGCCAGCTGCGCGATGGAGAGGGTATGGGTGACAAGGCCGCCCCGGATCGCGTGGTGCAGCCGGTACGCCGCGGGGATGATGCACATCTGCTCGCCGTATTCGGCGAAGATCTCCCGCAGCAGCGCGTTCAGCTGCGGATCCGCAACGCCGTCGACGGTCCGGTCCAGGAGGCTGCGCAGAAACGCCGGGTCATAGCCGCTGGAGGGGATATAGTCGCCGTAGTCCACGTCGTCCGACGGGGTGACCGGTCGGATCCGCTCGATCTTGAACTGGGGCTTGCCGTTGTAGCTCTGCTCCTGCCCGCGGACCTTGACGATGATGTTGGCGACCACGTCCTTGTGCAGCCCTTCGCGGTAATCCCAGAGCTTGGCGGAAATCTCGCCGGATTTGTCCGCCAGCACGATATCGAGGTATTCCGAGCCGTTTTTCGACGTTTTCTTTTCGCAGGATTTGACGAGGGCGAAGCCTTCGGCGGTGCCCGTCGCGTTGTTGATTACCGTAAAATTCATTGTTCCACCGTTTCCGTTTCTGTTTCTGTCTTGCCGTCCTTCTTGCGGAAGGAGACGAATTTGCCCACAAGATAATTGAATATAACGACAAATACCGCCACGATCACCTTGCTGATGTATTTGCTGGGGTTGGTGCTCAGGAAATGGGACAGGATCAGACGGTCCAGCAGAATATAGAGCCCTTCCTCAAAGGCGAGGAAGGAGATCACGCGGCCGCCCATAAAGGTGGTGTATTCCTTGAAAACCACCTTCGGGGCGCGTTCTTTGCTTTCGAATACGAAAATTTTATTGGTGACGAAGGCGAAGGTGCAGGCGAGGATCCACGAAATGGCCTGCGCGATAATGTCCCATGTGAACGCAAAGCCGAACAGATGAAACAGGACCTTGTCCAGCGGCATGATCTTCTGGCACGCGAACAGGATCGCGAAAGAAACGATCGTTGTGAGTACGCCGAAAACCAGATACATCAGGAACTCGTAGCTCAGCAGCTTCTGAAAGACCGGTTTCTTCATCAGCGCTTTTGTGATCCCCCAGGAGGCGAACCACTGATACAGTTTTTTCATGCAAAAACTCCCGATAATAATAATTCAATTTATTTTATCACAGGATTCTTTTTTTTTCAATAGCGGGCGGAGATTTGTATTGATTTTTTCCGCCGAACCTGTATAATATTCAGTGTAACAAAATATGACAGGAGCGATTTTTATGACAGGTATGCTGCTGGCCGCGACGGTCGGCGAAACCCTTGACGCCTCGATGCACGGCTTTGACATGGCGATTTACCGCATCTTCGGCGCGATCCAGAACGACGTTCTCACCGTGATCGCCAAGCTTTTTACCAGCATCGGCGACGAGATGTTCGTGATCCCCATGGCGATTCTCGGCCTTGTTCTCTTATTCTTTAAGCGCTCGCGTAAATACGGCGCGTCGCTGGTGGTCGCGATCGCGCTGGGTACGATCATCACAAATCTCGTGCTCAAACCCATGGTGCTGCGCGTACGGCCATACAACACGCTGCAGGGCGACGCGGACTACTGGCTGTGGTACACTGCGGCGGGGATGCTCTCGGAGTCGGATTATTCCTTCCCCTCCGGCCATACCACCGGCGCGTTTGAGATCGCGTTCTCGATGATGCTCTGCTTTGCGGCGGATAAGCGCAAGAAGCTGGCGGTTATGTGCCCGGTCATCGCCTTGCTGGTGGGCTGCTCGCGCATTTATCTCATGGTGCATTATCCCACCGACGTGCTCGGCGGCATGCTGGCGGGCGCCTTCGCCGGCGTCGTCGGTTACTTCCTCGCGAAGCTGCTCTGCAAATTCCTTGAGAAACATGAAACGCTGAACAACAAGCTCGATCTGGAACGGATTTTCAAGAAAGGGCTGAGCACGAAGGTGATCGCGATTCTCGTGACGGCGTTCTGCGCGGTCGTTTTCGCGGTTTCCGCGGGCAGAAGCGTCACCGAGGGCGGCGAGGACGTGATCCGCTGCGCCTACGACAACGAATACGACTGTCAGAACGAGGCGCGGGTGGACAGCGAGAAATATCCGCCCATCGACGGGCAGTATTACTGCAAGATCCACTGGAAGCAGCTCACCGGCGCGGACAACGCGAAGGACGCTCAGGACGCGCCCGCGGACGACGCGGCGCAGCAGGCAGAGGAAACCGAGGCCCTCGATCCCGCGGCGTAATCGGCCGAAATCATTTCCGTTTTTGAAAACGAAAGGGCATGTTTGCGAATCGGATCGCATTGCCCGGAAAAACACAATTCAAGAAGGGGAATCGTTATGCGACTTTGTACGAACTGCGGCGCTCAGCTGGAGGCTGACTCGGTTTTCTGTCCGAACTGCGGTATGCCGCAGCAGCCCGGGGGACCCGTTCCGCCGGAAACGTCCGGGAACGGCGGCGCGGCAGATGCGGCGGAACGCGGCGGGACGAAGAAAAAGACCAAAGCATTACCGATCATTCTGATTGCCGTCGCTGCGGTTTTGCTCATTGTCGGGACGGCCTTGTTTTTCATTCTGAGAAAAGGTCCGGCCCAGGAGCCGCCGACCGAAACGCAGACGCAGACGCAGACACAGACGCAGGCTCCGTCGGAAGAAACCGAGGCGCCCTCCGTTTCGGATGATAACCCTGCTCCGGGGCCGCAGCTCATCGCGGATTCCGCGGATCTGATATCGGACGGCGAGGAGGCAATCCTTCGGGCCGATTTTGAATCCGTCAGGAAAAAATACGCCGTCAACGTCGCTGTCTGTACGATATCGGACGCATCGGAACAGAGCGTGGAGGCCGCTGCGCAGCATTATGTTTACAACGTGAGCGGTCTCGGTCGTGATACGGTGCTTCTGTATGTTAATATCGGAACCAGAAGAGTGGATATTTTCGCAACCGCCGGCCTCGGGGAAGAGATATTCAACGCAGCGAAACGAGAGTATCTTCTCAGCCGGGTGCAGCCGTTGCTGACAAGCGGGGATTATTATGAAGCCTTCCGGACCTTCGGGAATCTCTGCGAAGGCGTCATCTCGGGAAATTCAGAGAACGAGACCGGACCGACTCCCGCGGCAAGCCCGCTTCCCACCGACCCCGCAGGCATCCTTGCAAAGTATAAAGAGGTCATGGACAACACCAGGAAGACGGTCAAAACCTATGATAAGCTTGACTGGACGACCGTTCCCGAGCTCGACGCCGGCACCATCACCGGCGCCGTCAGGTCCATTATGGACAGCGCGGTCACGGGGGAGGACGCCGCAGAGCTGCAGGAGAACCGAGACGACGCGGGCGCGCAGATCCCGCCCGTCAACACCGCCGGCGTGGGCTGCGCCCTCACAGACGCCGGCGCAGTCAAGTCCGCCGGCTGCGTGGACAACGGCGACGGCACCGCGACCATCACCATCGTGCTGAACGACGAGCTGAACCCCGAGCCCATGAACGAAGAGACCGGCGTCAGCCCGTCGAAGGTGGGCGGCATCTTCGACTGCATGTCTCAGTCCGACGCGGTCGATACCGTCAA
>CACYHJ010000051.1:0-10952 GCA_902774165.1 Oscillospiraceae bacterium | reverse complement strand
TAAAGACTGTACCGTGGTCATGACGTTCGATATCGCCGCGAATCACGCGACCGAGATCAACTATACCACGTCCGGCCACGTCAGCGGCGCTGTCAAGGTCTTCATCGCGAACGTCAATATTCTTGCGATCCTTGAGAACCACGTCCGCATCAACGACATGCAGTACTGAGGCAACGCCGCGCAAATACGGATGCGCGTTATATTCCGCTTCAAGAAAGCCGGGACTCACTTAAAACGGTGAGTCCCGGTTTTTTGATATCGGTCTTAAGTTCAATCTCACGACACGGCCGCGCGGCTTTTCGATTTGCCGGACGGACGCGGATCCGTTCTCCGGAAAGCCAAGCCGTGTTGCGCGCAGCCTCTTTCCCGTTGATTTCCTTCTGCGTCTATTATACCATATTTCCGGTCGGAACACAAGACTTGAATCTGTTTTTTTCTCCCGTATAATAAAGGTAACACCGCACAAATACGAATGCGCGTCTTGCTTGATCTTTGTTCCGTCATCTTGCACAGATTCTCCTTGACAACCGTCAGGTTGCCTGCGGAGACCTCCTTGACAACCGTCAGGTTGCCTGCGGAGACTCTGTACAATCTGACGAAAAAATCTACTGCGCAATCCGCACGCCCGAATTGTGCGGTGTTGCCTAAAGTCGTACGAAGATACGGGAAGGGGCGGGAATCAGAATGATCGATCCGAAGGAGCTTGCATACGCGAAGAAGGTACAATCCCTGCTGGATGGGGAGATTGCGCGGCTGGCCGCGTCAAATCAGGAATTGAAACGCCTGATCCGGGAACGGACGCGGGAGCTGAGGGAGAACGACCCGTTCGGCGCGCTTTACGCCGGGACGGACGCGGATCACCTCAGCGGCGCCGCGTCGGAAGTGCGATTTGCCAACGAACGGGACGTTTCCGCCGCGGACGAACAGCGGCGCAGAACCGAGACGTATCGCCGAATGAAAAAAACGCCCTATTTCGGCAGGGTGGATTTCACTTACCGGGGCGATGACGCGCCGGAATCCTTTTATATCGGCCTTTGCACGCTGAACGACGGGGACGATTTCGACGCGGCGGTCTGCGACTGGCGCGCGCCCGTGAGCTCACTGTTCTACACCGGCGAAACCGGCCCGGCCTTTTACGAGGCTCCGGCAGGCAGATTCGACGGCGAGCTCGGGCTGATTCGTCAGTACGCCTTTGAAAACGGCGAGCTGAAGGATCACCGCGACGCGGAGCTGAGGATTGACGACGCGCTTCTGCGCGAGACGCTTTCCGGCGCGGCGGCGGAGCGGATGAAGCCCATCGTCGCAACGATCCAGCGCGAACAGAACCGGGCGATCCGCTTCGATCTGCGCCGGGATCTGCTGGTCACGGGGCCGGCGGGCTGCGGAAAAACCTCCATCGGCACCCACCGGCTGGCGTGGCTGCTCTATCAGCAAAAAACCGGAGGACAGGCGCCGGGACTGCTGATGTTCACCGCGAACGAGGCGTTCCGGGAGTATATCGCGAACGTGCTGCCGGAGCTGGGGGAGGAAGCCGCCGACACGGCGAAATACGCGGACCTGTTCCGCGCGGCGTTCCGGGAATACCGCGTGTCCGACGCGCTGTCGCAGACCGAGGCGCTGCTCAAGGGCGACGAAGAGCGGACGGACGCGGTCAAGAAGCTGTATTCGGAGGAATTCGCCGCATTCACAGACAACAGCCTCGACAACGCCGCGGTGCGCTTTACCGACGTGGTTTTCTTTGAGATTCCGCTTGTATCCGCAAAGCAGATGCTCGCGCGCTTTCGCGCGCTGCCCGCCTCGTCTTCTCTGCGCTCCCGGCTTGATACGGTATCCCGCTGGGCGGCGGATGAGGCGAAGAACAATTACAGAATCAACAAAGAAACGCTCGTCCGAAGCGCGGAGGACGCAGACAGGGACGGCGATTCGACCGCCGAGATCATCCGGAAGCTGACGGCGGCGATCCTGCGGGAGGTGAAAGCCTCGGTATCCGGCGCGGCGGATACCGACCCGGCGTCGGTGCTTTCGCGTCTGGCGCGGGAATTCTACGGCGAGGGCTCTTTTACCTCCGGTCTCGACGGCAGGCTGGAGAAAAAGCGGCTGCGTTATGAGGACGCCGCCGCGCTGCTTTACGTATCGGCAAAGCTGGGGGCGGTCAATTTCAAACGCATGCCGACGCATATCCTGATCGACGAGGCGCAGGATCTTGCGCCGCTCCAGCACAAAACGCTGCGGCTTCTTTTCCCGAAGGCGGTGTTCACGCTGCTGGCGGATCCCCGGCAGGGCGTGGTTCCCGCCGTGAACACCGTGAGCGCCGCCAGGATCGCGGAGATCTACGGTGCGGACACGGTTTCGATCCGGAAGACCTACCGCGCGACCCGACAGCTGGGCGAATACTCAAAAGGGTTTCTTTCCCCCGCCGACGCGGAATATGAAGTGTTTGAGCGGGAGGGCGAGCCGCCGTTTGTTTACAATACAGAAGATCCCGTCGCCGAAACGGCGGGGATCGCAGCCGCGGAGCCGGAGCGGTTCCGTTCGGTGTGCGTTATCCTGAAAACGACGGAGGAGGCGAAACGGTTTCACCAAAAGCTCGCCGCGCTGCTGCCGGACTGCGGCGCGCTGCTCTCTGAGGAGGATCCGATCCGCAGCCGCGTCGTCGTGACGCCCCTCGCGCTGACAAAGGGGCTGGAATTCGATTCCGTGATCCTGCCCCGGGCGGAAAGCCTTACGAGCGATCCCTCCGCCGGCTATCTCGCAGCCACGCGGGCACTGCACCGGCTGCATCTGCTGTTTCGATCCTGATTTACCGTAACGCCGTCCCGTCCCGGCTTCCGGATCGCCCGATTCCGCGGCGTAAAATTTCACAGGCGACAGCTTAAGACAAAAAAACCGCTTTCGGTCGTGTATGATGGACTCGACCGGGCGGTTTTTTGCGTCCGCAGAACGCGAAAACGCTGCGGCAGAATGCCGCAATATCGCTGTTCCCGCAGGGAACAATATCGCTGCTTTCGTCAGAAAGCAATATCGCCTGCGGCGAAGCGATATTCTCCCGCGTTGCGGGAGAGCGATATTTTCTCACTGCGTTCGGAAATTACTGAAAGAAGGAAGAGAAATGCAAGTGCAGACCACCGTCTCCGGGCGGGTGCTGACGGCGCGCCTTTCCGGGGAGATCGACCACAACACCGCGCCGCGTATCCGGGAGGCCATCGACGACGCGGTGAGCGCCTGGGGACCGACCACGCTGCGTCTGGATTTCCGGGACGTGAGCTTTATGGATTCCTCCGGCGTCGGCCTTGTGATGGGGCGGTACCGGAACGCGAAGCTGCACGGGTGCGACACGCAGGTCGCGAATCTGTCCCGTCGGTACGAGACCATCATGCGCATGTCGGGGCTGACAAAAATCGTCAGCTTCGTCAGCGATCGCAGCGAGGTGAAGGAACATGAAAAAAATCAATGAATTCCGTATGACCGTCGACGCGAAAAGCGTCAACGAGAGCTTTTGCCGCGCGGTGTGCGCCGCATTCTCCGCCCAGGCAGACCCGGGCGTGGAGGCGGTCGGCGACGTCAAAACCGCCGTCAGCGAGGCGGTGACCAACTGCATCGTGCACGCCTATGCGGAGAAGGGCGGGAAAATCTATCTGTCCGCGGCGCTGTATGAGAACGGAATAATAAAAATCACCGTGCGGGACCGGGGCTGCGGCATCCCGGACGTCCGGCGGGCGATGGAGCCGCTGTATACGACGAAAGGCGACGACCGCTCCGGGCTGGGGTTTTCGGTGATGCAGACCTTTTCGGACAAGCTGACCGTGCGCTCAAAGCCCGGCAGGGGTACCACCGTCGTGATCGAGAAAATGATCCGGGGCGCGGCGGATGTCTGAGAGCGGGACGATCGACGCGCTGGTGGCGTCAAATCTCGGCCTGGTACATACCTGCGCCGCGCGGTTCAGGGGAAGAGGGATCGAATATGACGACCTTTACGGCGCGGGCTGCCTCGGGCTGGTCAAGGCCGCCCGCGGCTTCGACCCGTCGCGGGGATTCGCGTTTTCCACTTACGCGGTGCCGGTGATCCTGGGGGAGATCCGCCGCCTGTTCCGGGACGGCGGCGCGGTAAAAATCGGGAGGACCGCAAAGGAACGGGCTGCGGCGCTGCTCAGGACCGCGGAGACGCTGCGGGAGCGGCTGCGGCGGGAGCCGACCGTAGGGGAGCTTGCCGCTGCCGCGGGAACGGACCTGTCGGAAACGGCGGCTCTGCTGTATGCCATGCTGCCGCCGGTCTCCCTGACGCCGGAGGAGGGCGCCGAGACCCAGATCCCGGTGGAAAGCGGGGAGGACGAGGCCCTGTCGCGTCTTGCGCTGGAGGACGCGCTGCAAACGCTCGACGAAACGGACCGGCGTCTGGTCCGTCTGCGGTATTATGAGGGGGCGACCCAGCAAAAAACGGGGGAGGCGCTGCATCTGACCCAGGTGCAGGTCTCCCGGCGGGAGAAAAAAATCCTGCTGAGACTGCGGGAAATCATGACCGGGTAACACGGCTGCCGTGCTGATACGGCGGCCGTTTTTTTGTCCGAGCTCCGCCTGCCGCAGTCAATCCCGGCGCGGCTCCCGGCAGAAGCCGTATTTTTTGAAAAATTTGTTACCGATTTTTCCGAAATATTGACACCGGTTTTTTTGGTGATATAATGTAGTTATTGTTATAAAGAGGAAGTCTTTGTGTTTTTTGTATCAGAACGGACGGAACACGCCTGTTTTGTCATATTGCGAAAGAAGGATCAATTTGAATAAACAGAAAACCAGGGCGGTGAACATGTATTTCTTCCCGTGGGCGCTGCTGTTTTTCGCGGGGCTGGCGCTGCGCGTCGCGCCCTTTGCCAGCGGATTTACCGCGATTCTCTCGCAGATCTCGTCGGTCTGCCTGTATTACTCGTTTTTCTACGGGATCATGCTGATCGCCGACAAGCGCCGGGAGAAGATCATTGAGAAAAGCAGTCAGCCGCCGAAGAACCGCAAGCGCGCCGGCGGCGCGGAAAAACTGATCAAAAAGGCGCGCCTGCGCAAAAAGGACGCCGCAGAGCCTGCCGATCCCGCCGCGCCGCAGACGGAGCTTTCCGCCCCGCCGGAAGCCGATCCCGCCGCCCGGGAGGCGAAGCGCAAGAAGGCGCTCAAGAGCAGCCTCAATATCCTGTCGGTTTTTTACGTTGCGTTCCAGTTGTATTTTGTGCTGCGGTTTACGGTGTATCTGATCTTTGACAGCGGGTTCAGCGTCCGCACCGCGAGCAGCGACGTGAATTTCCTGCATATCGGCATCACCGTCGCCCTCGCCGTGCTGTTTTTCTCGGTGGGGATGTGGATGAAAAACCGGGAGAAAAAGCGCGGCAGCGAGACCGCCCGCATCTTTATCATGAGCGTGGGCGTGCAGAGCGCCGTGACCGCGTTCCTTCTGACACTGAACGTGGTGCTGGGGTTCTCGACCCTGCCCGCGCTGCTGTGGTTCATGCGCCTGTTCCCCGCGGTGATGCTCGTTCTGATGTGCGTCGGGATGGCTGCCGCGATGATCAAACGGGAGCTGCTGACGGATTTCGATTATCTCGCCGTTGTCTCCATGTTCAAGAAGGGCGGGACGAAGCAGAGCCTGGCGGATTTCCTCGAGCAGCACACCGGCCTGTCCGTCAAATCCCTCTGGAGCATCCGCTACGCGGCGAGCATCCTTCCCGCCGCCGTCCTGGCGCTGGCGGGCGTGCTGTTCCTGTCCACCTGCCTTTACAAAGTGGAGCCCTACCAGCAGGCGGTGGTTTACCGGTTCGGCGCCATCCGCGGCGACGCGGTGGTGGGCGAGGGGATCCACTTCAAGCTGCCCTGGCCCATCGAAAAAACCGAGCTTTACAACGTCTCCCGCGTCCGGGAGCTTTCGATCGGCTATGAGGACCCCAATTCCGCCGACAACCTGTGGACCCAGTCCCACGCGGGGGAGGAGTACAAGCTGCTGCTGGGCAACGGCAACGAGCTGGTTTCGGTCAATATCAAAATGGAATATGTCATTGACGATCTTTACCGTTACGTCACCTCCTACACCTCGCCGGAGGATATCCTGAGCGCCCGGGCGTATGAGCTGGTGATGGAAAAGACGATCACCAGCGACCTCAACACGATCCTGAGCGTCGACCGCAGCGGCCTTTCCGAGGAGCTGCTGAAGCATCTCAACGAGTTCTGCCGGGAGATCGGCTTCGGCCTGCACGTCAACGAGGTGCTGATCGAAAGCATCCACCCGCCCATCGACGTGGCGGACGTGTATCAGGGCGTCGTCAGCGCGCAGATTCAGAAAAACACGCTGATCACCAATGCCGAGGCCTCCGCCGCCGAGAAGATCGCCGCCGCCGAGCAGGAGGCAAACACCGCGATCGTCGCCTCAAAATCGTCGCAGACCTCCAGGGTCTCCGAGGCGCAGGCGGAGCTGGACGTGTTCCTGTCCGCCGCCCGGGCTTACCGATCGCACCCTGACGCGCTGACGCTGGCGAAATATCTCGACACCTTTGAAACGGTGGTTTCGGGAAGAAAGATCTATGTGTTCATCGGCAAGCCGGATCTGTCGAATTATATGATGAATTTCAGCGGCGCGACCCTGTTCAGCCAGGCGTCGCCCTCCCCGGGAGCCGTAGTCGGGCCGACGCCCGCGCAGACGACGCCCGCGCAGACGACGGCGCCGCAGGAGACCGCGGCCGAGACGACCGCCGCGCAGACGACTTCGGCGGAAACGACCGCCGCGCAGACAACGGCGGCCGCACAGACCGGTCCCGCCGGGACGGCGCAGGAGACAACGGCGGCGGACGAAGCCGCCTGAACGATACAGTAACGCCGCGCCCCGGCGCGGTTTCGGAGGAATAACAATATGAAAAAATGGGTCAAATGGGTGTTCGCGGCGCTGCTTGCCGTGATCGTGTTTGTCTACGGCTTCTGCTTCACCGTGCGCGAGGGCACGACGGCGGTGGTCTCCCGCTTCGGCGAGATCCGCAAGGTCTGTCTGGATGCGGGGCTGTATTTCAAGCTGCCCTCTCCGTTTGAGAAGGTCGTCACCTTTGACGCCCGGAGCCAGTATATGGATTCCGGCTATACCGAGACGCTGACCAACGACAAGAAAAATATCATTCTGCAGACCTACGTGATCTGGCACATCGAGGACCCGGTGAAGTTTTATACCAGCGTGACCGACGCCTCCAACGCGCAGAACTATCTCAATGCGCTGATCGCCAACGTCAAGAACGGCGTGATGGGCAGCTACGAGCTGTCGGCGCTGATCTCCACGGATTTGGACAGCATCAAGATCGCCGATATCACCGCGGAGATGAAACGGCAGATCGCCGAAAAGGCGCTGAAGGATTACGGCATCGAGGTCGAGGAGGTGCGCATCAAGCGCATCGCCCTGCCCGACACCAACCTGCAGAGCGTACTGGAGCAGATGATCGCCGACCGTGAAAAGCAGGTCACGAAGCTGCTGTCCGAGGGCAAGCGAGACGCCGCCGCCATCATCAGCGAGGCGGACGCGAAGGCCGCGGAGCTTGTGGCGAACGGAAAGCTGGAGGCCGCGAAGATCGACGCCGAGACCGAAAAGAAGATCGCCGAGATCTACGGCGAGGCCTACGACGAGAACGCGGAGCTGTTCGTTTACCTGAAGAAGCTGATCGCCCTTGAAAACTCCGTTTCCGCCGATACGGTGATCATCATGAACGCGGAGGATTCGGCGTTCGATATCCTTTCGCCGGATAATTGAGGCCCGCTCCACGGAAAATTCAGCACCGGAAAGGACGGAGCCGCCCGGAAACGCATCCCGGCGCGGCGCGCAGACTATGAAGAAAAAAAGTATTGAGGTCTTTGAGGCCTTTCTGACCAGCGCAATCCGCTATTTCAAGTGGATCGTCGCCGTCGCCGTGGTGATCATCGCGCTCACCGGCGTTTATAAGGTCGACAGCAGCGAGGTTGCCGTCGTCCTGCGGTTCGGCGCGCTGACGGGCGCGACCCGCGAGGCGCAGATCAAGCAGCCCGGCCTGCACTTCGCGCTGCCGAATTTCATCGACGAGGTCGTCAAAATCCCCGTCCAGAAGGTGCAGGAGCTGTCCATCACCACGCTGAACAGCGCCGGCAGCACCATCAACGGCAACATCCGCAAAAAGGGGTACGCCATCACCGGCGACAGCAATATCCTGCTTCTGAAAATGGCGGTGAAATACAAAATCAGCGATCCCATCGCCTACGCGCTTTACGTCAGCGACGCGGAGAGTATGCTGTCGGGCGTGATCACCGGGGAAATGTCGACGCTGGTGTCGAAAACCAGCGTGGACAATGTGCTGACCACCGAGAAAAACACCATCTGCTCCCAGACCATGAAAAACGCGCAGGCGGTGTTCGACGCTCTGCAGCTGGGCGTTTCGATCACGAATATCGAGCTGACGGGCATCACCCCGCCGCCGGAGGCGAAGGACGCATTTGACAAGGCGACGACCGCCTCGGTCAACAAGCAGACGCTGATCCAGCAGGCGCGGGATTACGAGGAATCCGCGATCCCCAAGGCGGAATCCGACGCGCAGCAGCTCATCGACGCCGCGAAGGCGAACCAGGCCTCCGGCGTGGCGAAGGCGACGCAGATCGCCGAGCAGTTCAACGGCCTTTACGCCCAGTACGCCGCGAATCCCGAGGTGGTGAAGGACGGCGTGTTCCGCAGCAGAGTCGCCTCGATCCTGCAGAAAACCGGGAAAACGATTGTGATCCCCGACGACGGCAGCGGCTCCGCGAAGGTCTGGCTGCCGTGAATCTCCGGAACCCGAATAACGGTCTGCGCGCCCGGATCCGACGGCGCAATAATCGATAGAGAGTCTGATGATATGAAACGAATTGACAATATGGCGGGGGAGTCGCTGCGGGAGCAGACCCGGACGTATATCTCCGATAAAGATAAAAAAAGGCTGTCCGGCAGCATTCTGTCCTCCTTTGCCGCGCTGGTGTTCTTCGGCGCGGGGTATCTGCTGAGCAAAATCTGGCCGGATCAGACGGTGATCGCCGAGCTGGTGTATCTGATCAGCGTGCTGATCATCGGCATTCCCGTCGCCGTGACGGCGATTAAAGGCTTTATCAAAAAAGACGTGGGCTCCGCCATGGAGATCCTCGTCACCATCGCCATGGTGGTCTCCGTCCTGGACGGGCAGTTTGTTGTTGCGATCCTGATCCCGATCATCCTGACGATCGTGCATTTCTTTGAGGAGAAAAGCATCATGGGCGGCAGGGACGCCATCGAAGGCCTGAAAAGGATGCAGGCGGATACGGCGCTGCTGCAGACCGAAGAAGGGGAGCGGGAGGTCGACGCCAAGAGCCTGAAGGTGGGCGACGTGATCAGCGTCAAGCCCGGCATGAGCCTGCCCATCGACGGCACCGTGCTCCGGGGCGAGTCCAACATGGACCAGAAATCCCTCACCGGCGAATCCCTGCCCAAGGAGGTCGCCGTCGGCGACAGCGTTTACGCCGGCACCACGAACATCGACGGGCTTCTGACGGTCCGCGTCGACAAGGCTTATGTGGATACCTCCTTCAACCGCATCGTAAAGCTGCTGGAGAACGCCGAGAGCATGTCCCTGCCGGAGACGAAGCTCATCGACCGGTTCATGCTGTATTACATTCCCATCGTGCTGGTGATCGCCACGCTGATCTGGCTGTTCACCAAGGATATCTCCAAGGCCGTCGCCATTCTCGTGGTCAGCTGTCCCTGCGGCTATATGCTGGTGTCCAGCGCGCCGGTGATCGCCGCCCTCGGCACCGCGTCGAAGCGGGGCGTGCTGATCAAGAACCCCGCCTTCATCGAGAAGCTGACCGACGCGGATTCCTTTGTTTTCGATAAAACCGGCACCATCACCAACGGTACCCTTGAGGCGGTGGATCTGAAGCTCTTCGGCGATACCGACCGGGAAACGCTTCTGTGCACCGCGGCGGCCGTGGCGCACGGGTCGCTGCACCCCACGTCAAAATCCGTCATGCGGCTTTGTGCGGAGCTTGAGTTTGACCGGGATTACGTGATCACCGAGACTGCCGGCAACGGCGTCAGCGGCGAGAAGGACGGCAGCGTGGTCGTGCTGGGCAACGACCGGTTCCTGCGTTCGCTGGGAATCGAGCTGCCGGAGCAGAACGCATCCGAGGGCTCCACCTCCTGGGTCGCAAGGGACGGCAGGGTGCTGGGTTATATCGTCTTCCGCGATATCCTGCGGGACGACGTGGAGCAGACCTTTGAGGCGCTGCGGAGGCTGGGCGTGAAAAAAATCACCGTCCTCACCGGCGACAACCGGATCGAGGCGCAGAAGATCGCCGACGCGATCTCCGCGGATGAGATGTTCAGCGAGCTGCTGCCCGAACAGAAGCTGGAGAAGATCCGGCAGGAAAAAGAAGATCACTGCGTCGCCGCCATCGGCGACGGCATCAACGATTCCCTGGCGCTCAACGAGTCCGACGTGGGCGTCGCCATGGGCGCGATGGGCTCCGATACGGCGATCCAGAGCGCGGATATCTCGCTGATGAACAATTCGCTGATGAACCTGCCCTTTACCGTGCTGCTGGCGCGCAAGACGAAGCAGATCATCTACCAGAATATCATCATCGCGTTCATGACCAGCTTCGTCATGATCTTCCTCGCCGCTTGCGGCGTCGTCACGCCTCTGGTGGGCGCGTTCCTGCATAACGTCGGCGCGTTCATCGTGCTGTTCAACAGCGCAAGGATCGTGCGGGAAAAATACGATGTCGAAGCCGCCCCGAAAGCGGACGCCGAGGCAGAATAAAAAAGACGCTCTGAGCGGCGCCTTCCGTAAGGAAGTGCGCCGCAGCTAAACTCGCCTTACGGCGAGCTAAATTGACCTGCGGCCAGCTAAATTCCCTTCGGGAGCTAAATTCGCTTCGCGAGCTTGCGGGCGAATTTAATTTAGCTGAAA
>CACYHJ010000050.1 GCA_902774165.1 Oscillospiraceae bacterium | reverse complement strand
CCTCTAAAACGGCGCGTCGCTTGCGACCGCACCGAAATTCCGAATTCCGAATTCCGAATTCCGAATTCATGTCGAGGTCGAAGACCCCGACAAAT
Source organism: Oscillospiraceae bacterium (assembly GCA_902774165.1). Taxonomy (GTDB): domain Bacteria; phylum Bacillota; class Clostridia; order Oscillospirales; family Acutalibacteraceae; genus RGIG2774. The sequence continues at coordinate 10,394 of CACYHJ010000050.1, read as the reverse complement.
CAGTTTTGCTCAACTTCCTTCGCGCCCAGATCGGCGCCCAGGTCCATGGTATAGTGCCATTCGATCACGTCGCCGCTTTTTACGGTATATTTGCTGCAGCCGTAGTTCGGGTAAACGCCGTTAACGCAGTACATCCACCCGGACATGGAGCCGCCGTCGAATTCATACAGGTTGCCGATCCCTTCGATATAGGCAGTGTTGTAGATCGGCGCCATGGAGAACTCCATCGGCACGCCGTTTTCTCTACAGACCCGCTGAAGGACGTCAAAGACGGATTCCCCTTCTCTGAATTCAACCCGTTTCGCGGGCAAAATCACGCCGCCGGAGGGCAGAACGGAGACAAGGGACGCGTCGGAAAGCGCCTTGGAGCATTCGACGGAGATGGTGCAGACGTTCTGCTTTGCGGTGGTGGGCGCTGTGGTCGGCGCCGCCGTGGTGGGCGCGGCGGTGCTTGCCGGAACGGTTGCGGGCGCGGGGACGGTGGTCTGCGGCGCGGCGGTCGTCGGCGCGGTGGTCAGGGCAGGCAGCGTGAACAGCGTCGTGTCGCTCGTCAAAAGCGGGTCCGTCGTGAGATCCGTTGTTTCTGCGACCGTGGTCCCCGTGGTCGCGATTCCGGAGGTGAACGCCGGCGCGGTCGGGTACGCGTCAAAGGGAATGGTCGTCGGCGGCGCCTGCGTCGTCGCCTCGGTGGTATACAGGGTGCGCTCCTGCGGATCCCGTGCGCCTTTTTTGTCGCGTCCGCAGGCTGCAAAGGACAGGATCAGCCCCGCACAGAGAAGAAATGTGATAATTCTTTTCATGAGGATACGTCCTTTCGTCTCATCTTCCGATCCTGTCCTGCCGCCGCAGTCAGATCAGGTTTTATTTCGCGTTTTTCTCGGGTGCCCCCGCTTTTTCACCGGGCGGCGGGACTTCAGCCCCGCCGTCTCCAGCGCCCGCGGCCAGGGCCCCAAAAAAGCCTTGATGCGGGAAAGGGTTGCGGGATCGAATTCCTCCTTGCGGGGAATTTCGCCCGTTTCACTGTATTTTTCTTTCAGCCGGTCGATCGCCCAGCGTTTTTTTTCTTCTTCCGTCATTCGATCCCGAACCCCCCTTCGGTCAGGGATCAGAAGCTGCCCGCAATCGCGCCGAGCGTGAGCAGCAGATCCGTCAGGAATTTCAGCAGCCGCAGGAAGAAGTCGCAGATCGCGGAAAGATCCATGCTGCCGCTGCCGCCGTCTTCCGGCTGATCGGGCGTGACGGGCGCATCCGGCGTCGTCGGATCCTCCGACGGCGTTTCCCCTGTGCCGGGAACGGTCAGCGTGGCGGAAACCTCCTGCCGGGCAAGCTTCGCGAAATCCGCGTTGTCCGGGTAAAGGGCGGCGTAACGCTCATACTGCGCGGCGGAAAGACACGCTTTCACAGTCACGACGGCCTCCTCCGCCTGCGGCGTCACCAGCAGCGTCTCATGGCTGACGGCCGAGGGATCGGTGCTGTAAAACCGATCCCACTGCTCCGACGGACGGCTTTCGTCAATGCTGACGGCGGAAATCCCGGCGCCGGTGGCTTCGGCGTTGGTGTAGATCCAGCGCAGCCCGCCGTGGCCGTCGTCAACCGCCTCATAGAAGGGATGCAGGTTTTCGGTGACGCGGTCGGGCGATTCGTTCGCGCCGTCGTTGATGCCCTCAAAGAAGGCGGCCTTCGCCTTTTCCATCAGCGCCAGCGCGTGGTCGATCTCCTCCTGCGTCAGGGGAGCGACGGTGAGCGTAATGTCTTTTGTGACAGAAAGATCGCTGTAGTTTTTATGCGCCATCCGCACCGTCAGCGTTACTTGCCGCGCGGGTTCTCCGGGCAGCGGTCTGTAAACGTACAAGCGGTAGGAATTGACCTTCGCGACGCTGTCGTCGCTGCTCTCTGCGGTGAATTTGTAATCGGCGCTGTTATCGATCCCGCTGGTGCGGGGCAGAAGCAGCTGCACGTCGCCGGTGACCGCGTTCGGGTCAACGGGCTGTTTTGTGCCGCTGTATGTGAGCTTTTCCGCGGTGTAATTCGCGTCCAGCTGGCCCTGCATATAGCCGAGAAGATCGTCGCCGATGCCTTTGACGGTCACGGTGAATTCCTTGGTCAGCGTGATGGGCGCCTCGCCGTAGGCGGAGGTGCGCTGGAAGTTGAACGTCGCCGTCAATGTGACGGTTTTATCCTCCATGCTGCGCCGGACCTTGCCGATATAGGGCTCAAAGAGGGTGTCGGCGGAGCCCTGCGCGCTGTCGTCGACGGCGATCACGTCCTCGTCGGAGCTTTCCCATTGGATCAGCGTCCACAGCAGACGGCCGCCTTCCCCGTCGTCCACGGCTTTATAAAGCGTCAGATTTTCCGTTACGGCGGAAAGGTCCTCGTTGCCGCCCCGGATCGTGTCCTCGGTCACAAGGGCCGCAACCCGTTCCTCCATGACCGCTCTGACCTTTGCCGCGTCCCATTTGATCACGGCGTTGGCGGAATAGTCCACGGCTTTGCCCCCTTTTTCCAGTGAGAACGCGACGGGGATATTCTGGGTCCAGACAAACCGGTTCGTGTCGCCCGGATCGGCGTAGAAGTATGTGATATCGCCGTTTTTCCCGATGGCGGCGGTGCCGTCCGCGGGATTATCGGCGGCTTTGACCGATACGCTCACGCCGCTGAAGCCGAGCTGCTCCAGCTCAGAAGACAGCATATCGCAGACGTTCGTGTCGGCGCCGTAAGCGGGGTCAAGACGGAACCACGCGTCGGAAAGCGCTTTTTTCGCGTTGTTCAGGAACGCCACCGCGCCGTTTTCATCCACGTCGACGACGTTGCCGCATTCGCTGCATTTCTTAACGTAAGTCTCAACGCCCTCGTATTCGTCGAGGATCCACTCGCCGGGGACGTGGGGGATCGTTGCCGTCTCAACGGTATAGGTATGGCCTTCCGTGGCCTCGTCGCAGGAGGTGCAGGTGTAGGTGATCTCGCCCTTGCGCGTGCAGGTCGCCGTGACGGTCTCAACGCCGTCGTCATAGGTGTGTTCGTGCGCCGGCGCGCCCGCTTCGATATTCGGCGCAAAGCCCGCGTTCGCGCTGGCGCTGCTGACGGCGCCGTAATAGGTATGGTCCGCGCCGTCGGCGGTGTTGCCGCCCGCGCTCAGCGCCCCGGTATTGGAGCAGCCGATGATATTCAGCTTCGCCCCGGCGGTGACGTGGGCGCTGGAGACGTTGATCTGGCCGATCACGCCGCCCGCAAAGCTGTAATCTCCGCTCGCGCCGGTGACGGCGCCCTTGTTGACGCAGTTTTCGATGACCATGGTTTCGGCGTTGCCGTTGGAGGTCACGCAGCCGACGATGCCGCCGGCGTAACCGGAGGCGTTGACGACGGTGACGCTGCCGTTGTTGACGCAGCCGATGATGCTGCCGCCGCGGTTTTCCGCGACGATGCCGCCGCCGTAGGTGGTGATGTTTTCGATCACGCCCTCATAGACGCAGTCTTTGACAAGGCCGGTATTGACCGCTGTGACGCCGCCCGCGTATTTCACGTTTTTTGTCGCCGCGATCGCGGTGGCGCAGCTGATATTCACGCTGCTGACGCAGCCCTCCACCGTCCCCTGATTCATGTACGCGACGCCCGCGTGATAATTCCGGCCGCTGCGGTTGCCGGCGACGGTGATGCTGCCGCTGACGTTCAGGTTTTTCACGACGCCGCCTGCGGCGATCGTGTGGAACAGGGAACGGAAATTCGCGGCCGCCGCAGTGACCGTGTACCGGATGGTGTGCCCGCCGCCGTTGAACGTTCCGCTGTAGCCGTCTGTGAACGCGGGGCCGGCCCATTCGCCCAGGTCGATATCCGCGTCAAGAACCGCGTTTGCCGCCGCGTCGCCGCTCACAAATGCGGTAAAGTCGTCTGCGGTTGTGATATGAATCTCGTCCGCCGCGAAAGAAACCGCGGCGGGAAGAAACACTGCCAGCATTGCCAGCGACAACAGAACCGAAAGAGTTTTCTTCAGTGTTTTGCTCATGTCTTGTTTTTCTCCTTTGAAGTTTGTCAGGTCCTGCCGTTTTGCCGCCCAAAACAGCTTTTCAGTTAAAATGAAAAACCGCTTTGATGCCTCCTTTCGCCGTAATGAAAAAGGCTCTTCCCTCGGGATCCGGGAAAGAGCACAGCCGATTTCATCCGACGATCGCAAAGGCCGCGCTGACGCGGCAGCACAAACCAAAGCCCTGCGGCTGCCGCTCAAAAGAGAAAAATAAGGAGCGCACCGCAAAGCAGACAGACCCGCCGTCTGAATTTCGGTTGCACTCTTCTCGCCCAATCATGTTGAACCTGGTTGAAAATACGGCAGGTGTTCTGACTTATGACGCCGCGATCCCGCGGAAATCAGCGACAGCGCCGCGGGGAAGCCCCGCACGTTCCCGTTTCGTCAAATACAGTAATGGCGGTTGTTCCGGATTCGAACCGGATTTCCCTTTGCGCCCCGCGGATGAACGCGGCGGCCGCGTCTTTTACTCAGTTTACAACTTTTCAAACCGTATTTTCATTTCATTATGAGATTATGGTCCTATCTTACCACATCCCGGCGGAAAAAGCAATAGAAAAAACAGATCCGGGCAAATCGGATCTGTTTTCTGTCGGAGATTTTGTTAATCGATGGATTTGAAGGATTCCACCATGCTGACATTCCGCAGTTTTCTTCGCAGCAGCAGGTCGACCAGCAGAGACAGCAGGATCGTTGCCGTAAAGGCGACGATATAACTGGGAAGGTTGATGGCCTTGCCGTAAGAAACCGAGTCGACGACGATATATTTCAGCATCAGCTTATGCAGCCAGAAGCCGCCGAACAGGCCGAGCGCCGCGCCGAGCACGGTAAAGATGATGTTTTCTTTATAGATATAGGCGCTGACCTCGTTGTCGTAGAACCCCAGCACCTTGAGGGTTGCGATCTCCCGCAGCCGCTCATGGATGTTTACGTTCGCCAGGTTATACAGCACCACGATTTCGAGCACCGCAGCGGCGACGACGAATATCGCGACCACGTAGGAGATTGCCTTTACCACCTCGTTGAAGGTGTTCATGGTGTCGGAGGTGAACGCGACGGCGGTCACGCCGACCTTGCCGGAGATATCCTCTCCGATGGCGGTTTTCGGGTTGACCGCGCCGGCGTATGCGGAATTCTCCGCAGCGGCGAGAACCTCTTCGGTCATCCGTGCAAGGGCGTAATGGTACACCGGCTGCTCGCCGAAGATCGCCGTGTAAACCGTGGGGGTCATATAGGCGTAGTCAAAGACGTAGTTTTCCACGATGCCGCTGACGATCACGTCCGCCGTCCGGTTGTCTGCGGTTTTCAGCAGAATGTGGTCGCCCACGCTCGTCTTTGTGTTCTTTGCGAATTTTTCGGTGATCACCGCGCCGGAATCGTCGATGGCGCGGGGGAGCCCGTCCTCAACATCCCGCAGCTGCAGCATTGCGCTGATCTCGGCGGGCTGCGCCGGCACCAGCACGTAGACGTCCATGCTTTTGTCAACCCGCTCCGAGGTGCCGGCAAGCGCCGTCATCGAGGTGAGAAGCACCGAGGAAACGCCGGGCTCTCTCGCGACGGAATCCAGAACAGAACTGTTTTCGGGCGTCTGCGGGTCGTCGAAGACGATCTGCATATCGTACATGGCAATGCCGTCCTTGCCGAACTGCTTGCTCATGATCGCGCTGACGGAATCATACATGCCGAAGCCCGCCAGCAGAAGCGCGGTGCAGCCGGTGACGCTGATCAGGGTCATCACGGTGCGCTTCGGCGCGCGGAAGGTATTGCGGATGGTGACCTTTGTGGTGAAGCTGAGCCGCTTCCAGAGGAACCGGACCCGTTCGAGCAGGATCCGTTTGCCGGATTTCGGCGCCTTCGCCCGCATCAGCACCGCGGGCACGACGCCCAGCTCCTTGCGGACCGCCCGCATGGAAACCGGAATCGACATCAGGCAGAACAGCACGAAGCCGATGGCGATAGTGGAGACCGGCGCCTGAATAATCACGTCCGGCATTTCATACATGATGCCGTACGCCGCGGCGACCGCCTGCGGGATATAGATGATGCCCACCACCGTGCCGAGCACCGAGCCGAGCACCCCGGCAAAGAACGCGTAGAAAACGTATTCGGAGCCGATCTGCCCGTTTTTGTAGCCGAGAGCCTTCAGCGTGCCGATCTGCGTGCGCTCGTCGGCGACCATGCGCGTCATGGTGGAAAGGCTGACCATGACCGCCACGATGATAAAGAACACCGGGAAAACATAGGAAAGGGTGTTGACGTTGGACGCGGCGGAGCCGTAGCCGGCGTAGCCGGGGGAGTCGTTTCTGTCGTAAACGTACCATTTTGCCGTGGCGATTCCCGCCAGCGTCTTCTGCCCGCGGTTGATCACCGTCTGGGCGAATGCGATCTTCGCGTCGACCTCTTTTCTGGCGTCGGCAAGCTCTTTTTTCTTTGCTTCAAGCGTCGCGTCTGCGTTCTGTACCTGCATGCGCAGCTGCGCGATCTCCTGCTGCGCCTGAAGCTGCGCCAGAGAGAGCTGATACCCGCCGCTCTGGATCTGGTCGCCGTAGGCTTCCAGCTGGGTTCTCGCGCTGGCCAGCTGCGCCTCGTAGTTGTCGAGGGTCGAACGGGCGGCGGTCAGCTCCGCGGAGCCGCTGCTCAGCTCCTGTTCGGCGGCGGCAAGCGCCGTCTGCGCGGTTGCCAGCTGCTGTTTTGCCGCATCAAGCTGTTGCTGCTGCGTCTGAATCTGACGGTTGTATTCGTCGATCTGCGGCTGGATCAGCGCCATCGCGTCGACGGCAAGCCCCTGCGCGGTCAGACTTGTGATCGCACTGTACAAATCCGGGTTGATCGCCTGAAACACATTGACGATATTCTTGATATCCTCCTGATTCAGCGCCGCGCCCTGCGACGCCTGCAGAGATTCGAGAACACCGGTGGTGCGGTCAAGCAGACTTTGTGTCTGCGCGATCTGCTGCTCGGCGGAGGTGATCTGCATCTGCGCCATATCCGCCTGCGACTTCTTCGTGTTGTATTCGCTCTGCTTCGCGTTGTATTCCGCCAGCTTCGCCTGATATTCGCTCTCCGCGGCGGTCACATAGGACTGCAGCTGGTTGAAGGTGTTGACCCGCTCGGCGTATTCGTTCTGGCTGTTGTTGAGCATTGTGGTTTGCTCGGAGAATTTCTTGTTGTATTCCTCCTCCGCGGCGGCAAGAATGCTGTCGCCGTTGGCGGCAAGGCTCTCCAGCTGCGCCAGCTGCGCCTCGGCCTGGGCGAACTGCGCGTCCGACTGGGCGAGCAGGGCGTTGAGCTGAGTCTGGGCGTTGGCGACAACGGGCGGGATCTCCGCGTTGAGCTGCGAGGCGCGGATCGTCAGCCGTTCGGGCTCCATGGCCTTGAGCCGGTCCGCCACGGGCTGAATATACTCAAAGTATTTGTCGGAGTAAGGTTCGTAGTCCCGTGCGCCGGCAACGGTGACATAGATTTCGGAATAGTAATCGTTGATGATCACGCTGTCCGGAATATAGATGTAGGTGCCGATTTTACCGCTGCCCACAAGGGAATTGCCGCGCTCAAAGGACACGTAGTAAGGCGAACGGATCACGCCGACGATGGTGAAATCCGTCACCGAGAGGGAATCCTCGATGCTCACGTCGTCGCCGCCGAGGGTGATTACGCTGCCCAGCTGGTAGCTGTCCGGCGTGGAAAGACGGCTGTTGTCCACAAGGCACTCGTTTTCCGCCGTGGGGAACCTGCCCGCGATCAGCTCGGGGCGGTTGATGAACGCCGGGTCCTTCACGCCGGTGGCGTAGGTGCTCAGCTGCGCAAGATTGATCCCGTAGGCGCGGGTGCTGATCTGTGAGCCGTCGATGTCCGCCTCGACCTTGCCGTTGACCCAGACCAGGGCGTCCACGAATTTTTCCGGCATAACGTAATCAACGCCCTCTACAAGAGAGAGCGCCTGCGCGTCCTGCGCGGTCAGGCCGATGGTGGACTGCACGCGCAGATCCATCAGGTTGTAATCGTCATAGTATTTCCTCGCCGTCGCCAGCATATCGGGGCCGGCAGCCTTGACGCCGGCAAAGAACGCAAGGCCTGTCGCCACGATCAGTAAAATGGCGACAAACCTGCCGAAATTCCGCCCGATGGTGCGGAAGGTGCTTTTTAATAAAAGTCTGTTCATGGAAGATCTCCGTTAGTCAAGCAGCTCCGCGGGGAGGGGATCGTCGTTGACCGTGATCCGCTGAACCCTGCCGGAGCGAACGGTAATGACCCGGTCCGCAATGGGGGTCGCGGACTGGTTGTGGGTGACGACGATCACCGTCATGCCGGTATTGATGCAGGTGTCCTGCAGAAGTTTGAGAATATTCTTGCCCGTGGCGTAATCCAGCGCGCCGGTGGGCTCGTCGCAGAGCAGCAGCTTCGGGTTTTTCGCCAGCGCGCGGGCGATGGATACGCGCTGCTGCTCGCCGCCGGAGAGCTGCGAGGGGAAGTTGTGCATCCGGTCCGCAAGCCCTACCGTCTCAAGCACGCGCTCCGCGTCGAGGGCTCTGCGGCTGGTATGGGCGGAGAGCTCCACGTTTTCCAGCGCCGTCAGGGTCGGGATCAGGTTGTAGAACTGAAACACAAAGCCCACGTCCCTGCGGCGGTATTCGGTGAGCCGTCTGCGGTTGAAGGCGTTGATCAGCTCGCCCGCCACGCGGACCTTGCCGTCGTCGCAGCTGTCCATTCCGCCGAGAATGTTCAGCACCGTCGTTTTTCCCGCGCCGCTGGGGCCGACCACCATGCACAGCTCGCCCTCCTCGACGGAAAACGTCATTCCGTCGGCGGCGCTGATGGTCACCTCGCCCATTTTATATCTTTTATAAACGGAATCGAGTTCGATAAAGCTCATGTTGGATCCTCCGGAAAGATGCGGCACTTCAACCGATCTGGATTATGATTCCCATAGTCAATGTTAGAAATTCAAATTATATTATAAAGGATTTATCACTTCAATGTCAACTTTGCGAAAATAAATTATTACTTTATTAACATTCTGTACAGATATCTCCGCCGGTTACCGGTTCGCGAACAGTGATTTCATGACCGCGGACGCGACCGGGCCGGCGCCGTAGTAGCCGGAGCCGCCGTTTTCCACCACAACCGCGAAGGCGTAGGGAAAATCCTCCAGCTCCGAAAAACCGAACATCCAGGCGTGGGGCTTCAGGTCGCCGCCGACCTCGGCGGTGCCGGTCTTCGCCGCCATCTGCATCTCCGGGAAATACCGCTCGCCGTAATAATCGGTCACCGTGGTGCGCATGAACTGCTTGAGGACCGAGGCGGTCGATGTGTTGAGCAGCCGCTGTTTTTCCCCGCCCCGCTCGTCGCTGATTCTCGCGTCGTCCGCCGAGTAGATCCCGTCGACGTAATAGGGCGTCGCCGCTTCGCCGCCGTTCGCGACGGCGCCGGCCAGCATCATCATGTAACAGGGGTTCACAAGATCGGTGTACTGGCCGATGCCCGCCCAGCCCAGGTCCGCGTGGGACGCGCCGGACAGCTCCACCGAGCCCGCCGCGGTATTCACCCTGCCGATGCGGTAGGAGGACGTCACGCCGAGGCGCTGCGCGGTATGCTGCAGCTTTTTCGCGCCGAGCTCGTCGGCGATCTGCGCAAACACCGTGTTGCAGGAATGGTTGTACGCCTGCTGGAAATTCACCGTGCCGTGCACGTCGTTGCACTTGACGACGCCGTCCGCCGCTTTGTATTCGCCGGTGCAGTTGAAGCTGCGGTTCATAATATCGGGGATATTCTCGATCGCGCAGGCCGCGGTGACGGTCTTGAAGGTGGAGCCCGGCACGTACAGGCCGTAAATGAACTTATTCATATAAGCGCCGTCGTAGGCAGGGTTCGTGTCGATATCCGAAGGTTTTTTCGTCACGTCGTAGGAAGGGGAGGAGACCATGCAGACGATCTCGCCGGTCTTGTAGTTGTAAACGCCCACGGCGCCCTTCTGACCGTTCAGCGCGTTGTAAGCCTGGGCGCACAGATCCGCGTCGAGCGTCAGGCGCACGTCGTTGCCGCCCTGCTCCTTTGCGGTGAACACGCCGGTGAACAGATTGTATCCCACCAGCTCCGCGCTGTATTTCTCCAGCACGCCGCCGGCGATATAGCCGCTCTCGCCCAGCACGTGCAGCGTCGCCTTGCGGATGCGTGCGGAATCGTTGTAGGTCCGTTTGCCGTTCTGTACGCTTGTCAGCACCCGTCCCTGCGCGTCAAGGACTCTGCCGCCGCTGATCAGCACGTTGCCGTCGTAAATATGGCGGTTGCGGGTGTTCATGGCGTATTCGTCCCCGTGCACGACAAAGGTCGCGCCCACCAGCAGCGCGCCCACGAGAAACAGCGCCGCAAGGGCGTA
>CACYHJ010000049.1 GCA_902774165.1 Oscillospiraceae bacterium | reverse complement strand
GGCTCGGTTACGGACTCCAGTGTCGATATAGCCCTGATTGTTGTACCAGCTCTCGTTCTGCCAGACGGAAAGATAGGCGTAATATACGCAGCCCTTCGCCTCCGACGGGTCGGAGATGCGGCGGTATTCCGTCAGATATCCGTCCCCGTTGAGAACAACGTCGTAGGTCGCGTAAAGATAAGGCTTCTCCGCGTTGTACATCTCTTCAAGGGAGACGGTCTCGCGCACCTCGGACGTGAATTCAAAGAACTTGCCGCGCAGGCGCTTATCCTTCGTGACGATGCCGCCCGCAGCGCCGGAGGGCCAGCGGTCCTCGTCGTACAGATAGGAGTTCATATCCATCTGCTTTCCCTTTTCCACGCAGGCCTTGACAAGATCAAGAAATTCTTCGCTTAAATATTCGGTGGCGAAGCCCACGCGCGGGTGCATATGGTAGCCACCCAGACCCATTTCTTTAAAGCATTCGATCTGGCGCAGAAGCTCGTCCTTCTCGAGCTTGCAGTTCCACGCCCAGAAGGGCGCGCCGCGGTATTCGCAGCCGGGATTCTGAAACAGCTCGTCGGTAAGCGCCGGAGCCGAATTCTTTTTGTACAGCATCAACAAAACACCTCTTTTTATGTTTTGTTCAGTATAACACTTTTCGCAGAGAAAATGCAATAGGATATTGTATTATTTTAACAAAAAAAAGAAGCCCGGCGCCTTGACTTTTTCCCTGTATTATGCTATATTATCTGCATAAGATAAAATTGCGTATTGACGCAAAATATTCGTGAGGTGTCAGTCTATGGTCATCCGACGGGATCTTTACCTGCAAAAGCTGATCGACCGCAGAGAAAACGGCCTGGTGAAGGTGATCACCGGGATCCGCCGCTGCGGCAAGTCCTATCTGTTGTCTGAGCTTTATCACCGTTATCTCAACGACGACGGCGTTCCGGACGGGCAGATCATTGAGCTCGCGCTTGATGAGGATCAGAACGCCCGTTACCGGAATCCGCTGGAGCTGGGGCAGTATATCCGGAGCCTGCTGACGGACAAGAATAAAATGTATTACGTCTTTCTCGACGAGATCCAGAAGGTCGCGGACATTCCCAACCCGTATCTGCCGGGGACAGACGAAAAAATCGGCTTTTCGGACGTACTTCTCGGTCTGATGAAGATCAGGAACGTGGACCTTTACGTCACAGGCAGCAATTCAAAGATGCTCTCCAGCGATATTCTCACGGAGTTCCGCGGCAGAGGCGACGAGATCCGGGTGAATCCCCTGTCCTACCGGGAGTTTTATTCCGCGTACAGCGGGGAAAAGCGGAATGCTTGGCGGGATTATTTCACCTTCGGCGGAATGCCGCTCGTCCTGTCCCGGAAAACGCCGGAGGATAAGAGCCGGTATCTGCAAACACTGTGCGACAAGATTTATCTTGACGACATTATGGCACGCCACAATATCGCCAATGAAAAAGGCGTTCTTGACGATCTGCTGGATATCGTGTCCTCGTCGGTCGGCTCGCTGACCAATCCGTCGAAAATACAGAGGACCTTCGCCTCCGTAAAAGGCTCGTCGGTTTCCGACGACACGATCGGCAGGTATCTTGACTATTTCACCGACGCGTTTCTGTTATATCAGGCGAAACGGTATGACGTAAAGGGGCGAAAATATATCGGCTCGCCGCAAAAATATTATTTTTCGGATATCGGCCTGCGCAACGCCCGGCTCAATTTCCGGCAGCAGGAAGAAAACCATATTATGGAAAACATAATATACAACGAGCTGCGCGTCCGGGATTTCAACGTGGACGTCGGCGTTGTTACGGCAAACGTCCGGGACAAAAACGGCAGCAGCAGACGGGTTCAGCATGAGGTCGACTTCGTCGCGAACCGGGGCGGCGCGCGTTACTATATCCAATCTGCGTTCGCGATCCCGGACGAGGAAAAGAGAACGCAGGAAACCGCGTCGCTGAACCGCATCGGCGACTCCTTCCGGAAGATCGTCGTGGTTCGGGAAAACATCACGCCGTGGTATGATGAAAACGGGATCCGCTATCTCGGCGTTGAAGATTTTCTGCTGGATGAAAAATCGTTGGATTCATAAGAGCAACGAAAAAAGAAGCCCGGCGCTGCCGGGCTTCCCGAAAAAACAGATTCAGACGGACCTTCGATCAATCGGTCATCGCGTCGATATCGAAACCGAAGAGCTTCGCGATCACCGCGAAGATCAGGTGCAGGAACTCTCTGAGATTCGCGAACAGGTTGCCCTGCCGAGCCTCGGTAACCTGGCTGACGACGATCGTGAGATCGGTGGTCACGCGGTCGATGGTATACACGCCGTCCTCGTCGGGCGCAAGGGAGGTCTGCAGGATGGAATCATCCGCAACACCCTCAATGGGGCTGGTCGCATGGGCTCCAGCGTGAACATGTAGGACTCGCCGGGCGGGGTGATGCAGCAGACCCTATCGGGCGTATCATCGTCCGCGGCGGCCGCGACGGCAGCCATGGGCAGCGCGAGCAGGACAAGCGCGAGCAGAACGGAGATCATTTTTTTCATATCAAAAACCTCACTTATATTTTTTACGGTCTTATTATACAAATTACAGGCGGAAAAATCAATCGTCTGATGATAAAATTTAAGCATTATTCACATTATTTCCCCATTCCCCGCAAAATTGTGAACGGTTTGTTTTTCAACTCTTTCCGTCAAAATGCCGTTTCCCGTATTGATTTGTTTTTCCGGTTGTGATAAAATAAGGGTTACCGAACAAATGCGGGAAGGAGGGAAAACCATGCCCGCGGTGCTTTATATCGTCGTCCCCTGCTATAATGACGCGAAGGTCCTGCCGGTGACGGCGCCGGTCTTCCGGAAAAAGCTGTACAGCCTGATCGAAAACGGGACGATCTCGCCCGAGAGCCGGATTCTGTTTGTGAACGACGGCTCGGCGGACGATACCTGGGACGTGATTCGCAGCCTGCACGAGCAGGACGATCATATTTCCTGCGTCAACCTCGCGCATAACTGCGGGGAGCAGAACGCCCTTCTTGCGGGCATGTTTTTCGCCGCCGACCGCGCGGACTGCGCCGTGACCGCCGACAGCGACCTGCAGGACGATATCAACGCGATCGACGGGATGCTGGCACGTTTTTATGAGGGGAACGACCTGGCGCTGGGCGTGCGGTCCTCAAGGGAGGACGACTCCTTCAGCGAGCGGTTTTTCTCCGGCTGCTTCTATTCGATCATGAAGCATTACAAAACGGGGCTGGTGCGGGAGCATTCCAATTACCGCCTCGTGAGCAAAAAAGCCATCGAACGGATCCGGGACTACGACAAAACGGACTTCTTCCTGCCGGCGCTGGTCTGCAGCCTTGGCATGAAGACCGCCCTGGTCCCCTATGCCCGGCACGCCCGCGCCGCAGGAGTTTCGGGATATAATTTCGCGAAAAAGATGCGCCTCGCGATTGACGCGCTGTTTTCCCATTCCACCGCGCCGCTGCGGATGCTGACGCTGCTGGCGGCGGTGTGCGGCGCGATCACCCTCGCGAGCCTGGCGGCGCTGATCGCCGTCAGCGTAAAAGACGGCGCGTTCAACGGGTTGCTCGGCGTGCTGAGCTTCGTCTGGTTCATCGCCGCCGCCCTGTGCGGCGCGTTCCGGCTGATCGGGGAATACTTATATCGGATCTATCTGCAGACCCAGCGCCGCCCCCGCTATATGATCGACGAGGTCACGGAGTAATCGGATTGAGGGATCGAAGCGACAGAAAATCGGAATCCGGACGTCCGGAATCAAGCCCGCGAAGGATTTCTGATGAAAAAAACGGAATACCGGAAAAGCCCCGGGTTCCGGCGTACGCCGGAACCCGGGGTGTGTTTATCATTACCTTTTCGTGAATTTGTTTTACGCCGCGCTCACCTGATCGAGGATCTCTTTCGTGATCTTGTCGAGCTTCGACCGACGAAGCTATGCTTCGCGGGGCATAGCGCGGCCGCCGGAAAGCGTAAAAGTTACTGTTGAGCCGCGATGGCGATCTTCTTCTCCGGAGCGGGGTCAAGCCGGGCAGCGATCCTCAGAATCACCCGCGCGTCGCCGGCCTTGACCTTGCCGTCCGCGTCCATGTCGGCGAGCTTCTGAGAATTTTCCGGCATTGATCTTGCCGTCCATGTCCACGTCGCCGAGGGTGAAATACTGCGTCGGGTTTTTGGTTTCTGTCGGCAGCGCTTCAATTGGCTCTGTCTTAACCGCACTGCAGTCTTTACAGGTGTATTTTTTTTCACCGTTAATTCCCGGAGCGGGCTGCTTTGTGACCTTACCTTTATCCCAGTTATGCGCGGCGGTTTCAATGTGACTTGCATTGTTCTTGCATATACGCTGATGATTATTCGCGTTCAGTTTCGTCCAGTTACCCCAATTATGCCCGGTCGCAGGGATCGTTTCGGTCTTGGTAACACCGCAATCAGTACAAGTGTAAGTTTTTTTACCATTTGTTTCACAGGTTGCCTTTGTCGTAATTTTACCATCATCCCATTTATGGTTTGCAATCTGAACGATGGAATACTTTTTCGCACTTCCGTTATCTGCGTTGTCATGGAGTTGAATATTTGTTCCTACAACATTGCCGTTGCCGGTGCAATCAATATATTTATCGACATAGGATGTTCTGATTCTATAAAACTTACCGTCCTTAACTAAATAGAATCTTTGGTTTTTTTCTTTATGCACATGGTAAACTGCGATGTTCGTTCCATTCCCTGTTCCGCTGTCGCTGACATCCAAAGCAAATCCGTTTGACTGATTAACAATTGTATAACTTCCGTCTGCATTTTTCGAGAATGACCATGTATAATATGAGCTTGCGTCTGATGTGGTTTTGATAAGCTCAACATTTACACTGTTTTTAGTTATACCGAGCCCAAGTTCGGAAGAAGTACTTTTATTGATTACAGCTGTAAATTGATTCCCTAAATTGGAACCGCCGTGAATCAGAATCATCTTCTCGAGGATGGCGCGACTGTTATTGCCGGAAGCATCGTAGGCATAAGCATGCGTCATGTAATTTCCCCAATACCCCATGGCACTTCCAATATCCGGAAGCGGAATCATATACACCGTCATACCATTTTGCTTTTTCACTTCCATATTCGACCGGCCATGTCGGGAAAAGTACTTTTGTGACGCCGGAATTGTCGCTTGCTTTCGCATATACGTCATATCCAAAGGACGTCTCGTTCTTAACGTAAAAAGAGGATATGGTCGGTTTATCAGAATCCGAGGCAATGGTTACTGTCGCTCTGCCGATAATGACATTATCGCCTGTTCCCACATTCAAAGCATAGATAACGATTTCCTGAGAACCGGTCAAGCCTGTCCGAATCGTCTCAGAAAATCCATGGTTTTTGCCGACGCCATAAACGCTGTCAACATCCGCTCGTTCTTTATTCGCCGTCAGTGCGTGAAGCTCGCCAATACCTGCAGGGCCTCCGATGTATACATGAATTCCCAACGGATAATTCAGATCGTCTTGATCATATGCCCAGCCCACAACATTGATACAACCTGCACCGCCGGAGATCGAATCTACAACACCCTTTGGGGTGCCCGGAGCACCTCCGCTGAACTTCGGATAACAATAGGCATGATCAGCATGTAATGTATAATTTCTATAACTGTGCGATAAAGGATAAAGCTGGGTAAATCTGCTTGTCGCAGAGTCGATCATAAGGAAATTATCCATTGTCAGGTTATTAACATCAGTCACATTCTGATATCCGACTACCGCTACCCAGTGTTGATTTGATGGGCCCATAACATGCACAATAACCGGGCAGTTTTGATTGATTTGATTGTATAATTCTTTTAAAACACCAATATTAGAAGATGCTGTGGTTCTTATATAATCTCCCCTCGACCAATCGCATTCACCATTAATATAATATTCCGTATAAGAATGAGCATACCCATCAAGTATTGTTCTTGCATAAGCAAGCGCATATGCCGCGCATGGTCCCGAAACCGAATTCCAATCAACCTTCTCAATTTCGTTCCAATTAATGGGTATCGTATAAGAACTTGCAGCATTAGCTTTTTTTGAATTATCGATTTGAATCGAACAAAATATAATAATTACCAAGAAAAATGATATGGTCCTTCTTATCTTTTTCATCGGTAAATCCTCCAATTCTTAATGTTTATTATGTTGCGTCGATATCAGCGGATTGATTTTATTATCGCTGATTTTTTTTGATTATAGCATATAAAGAAAACACTTTTCAAGACCTTTATTTAATATTATTATAACAAGCCGAATTCACCGTGACTTTAAAATCAGCTTTCTAATTGACGTATTGTTATTATTCTAGTTTTTTATACAATGTATGATTTTACGGCATGAGGACGTGAATTCGTAGCATAATAAATATTACATACCGCGCCGGTCGCGGGATTTTTGTTTGTCCGAACGAAAAATGTGAAAATAGATACGCCGGATCTTCCCGTTGTCGACAGCAAAAACCATAACGATTGTAGGGAACGACGCCCCGGCGTTCCGCTCCGAGAAGTTAAACATCCGATGAAACATGCCTTGATCGAAGGAATAGATCATACCGATCATGAAGCCTTTTCATCGGGACCTTCCAATAAAGACGGAAGCGCCGACCGAACCGGTAGGCGAAACCCGTCGTTCCCTGCGATTCGTTTCCGCGTTTATCGGTTATATTTGCATTCTGTCCTCGCAGTATTTGCTCGTTTGCGGAACGCCGTGGGCGTCGTTCCCTACGGCGGGGTTGTCCCGCGCCATGCGTTTATCCTCATTTGCAAGGCAAATATACTCTTCATGCCGGTGGATCCCTATCCGACGTTCATCTCCGTTGTTCTTCCGGTATGGATTGCTTTCGTAATACCCATTTCGTACAGCGACCGACTGTAGGGACGATTAGTATCGTCCGGCGGCGTTCCGAATCCATCCCCTTGCGGGATGGGTGAGGGATGCCGAGTCGGCGTATATCATTGTAACAGCTTTGATCTGCAACGCAGGACCGGCGAGAAAATTTGCCGTCTCGCCGCCCCGTCGTTAAGACGGGGCGCCTTCGCCGACAAATCCGGACGATTGATAATCGTCCCTACATTCGAAATCCGGCGTTCTGCGTAAAGCCGATATTTTTGAAGATAGAAAAAACCGTCCGTAAAGCCGATATTTTTGAAGATAGAAAAAACCGTCAACGGGGCCGCTGACGGTTTTTCTCATAAACATTATAACATATTTCAAGCGGACATAAAAGGGCAGATTTGCCGGGAAAGCGGGCGTCCCTGTTCCGGCGATATTCGCTCTCTGCGTTCGCGGGCGATATTTCACCGTTTCACGCCGGAGCGATATTCCCTCGCGGGGCTCGGGAGCGACCGTGCGCAAAAGCGCGCGTCCCGCCGGTCATAAAACCGCCCGTCACGACACCTTCAGGCGCAGGCGCAGCTTATCGCTGATCATGGCGATAAACTCGCTGTTGGTGGGTTTGCCCCGGGTATTCTGAATCGTGTAGCCGAAATAGGAGCTGAGCACGTCCACGTCTCCCCTGTCCCACGCCACCTCGATGGCGTGGCGGATCGCCCGCTCCACCCGGGAGGCGGTGGTTTTATACATCTTCGCCACGGTGGGATACAGCACCTTTGTGACCGACCCCATCATGTCCGGCGAATCCACCGACAGCAGGATCGCGCTGCGCAGATACTGATAGCCCTTGATGTGGGCGGGCACGCCGATCTGGTGCATGATATCCGACACCACCATTTCAAGGTCGCCGGCGCTGTCCTTGCTGACCGGGATGATGCCGCTGCGGTTCATGCGGCCGGTGAAGCGGAGGATGCGCTCCACGAGAAGGTTCATGTTGATGGGCTTGATGAAATAGTAATCCGCGCCGGCGTCCAGGACCTCCTGCTCGAAGTCCGGATCGGCGACGCCGGAGAGCAGGAAAATCACCGGGCGCTTTTTCAGCTCGGTGCTGCTGAGGATCTTCAGCACGCCCAGCGCGTCGATACGCGCCATGAACGCGTCCATCAGCACCACGTCCGGCTTCTGGTTCTTGACCGCGTTGATGACCTCGCTGCCGTCCTTCGGCACCGCGACGACCTCATACCCGCAGGTGCGCAGCATGGAAGCGCACTCCGACCCGAAGCTGTTGCCCTCTTCCGCAAGAAGAATTTTTAACTGACCTGTCATATTGTATCGTCCTTTCGTTTTTTGAATTGTACCCATATAATACCATAAATGTCAGAAAATGGCAATATGATTGGCAGAAAAAATGGCAGAAAATGCCATTTTTTACGGATTCCACAAAACCGGAGGCGTTTGTTTTGCGGTTTTTCATATCCCCGGCGTCGCCTGCTGTCGATTCCATGTTTTCGTTGACATTTTTCGCCGCATGGCATACAATTACAGTGTGATTTCTGTATAAAAAGGAAGGATAACCATGGATTTTCCGAAGCAATTCATCTGCGCGTCAAACGAAATGAATTCCTACCGGCATTTTGTCCCGGCGCCCTATTTCAGGAAGACGTTTTTCACCGATACCGCCGATTGTAAGCTGCGGGTCACCGGCCTCGGCTTTTACCGGGTGTGGATTAACGGCGAGGAGATCACGAAGGGGCTTCTTGCGCCGTATATCTCCAACCCCGACGACGTCGTTTATTTTGACGATTACGACCTGTCGCCGTATATTATATTAAATGAAAAGAACGTGCTGGGCTTTCAGCTGGGCAACGGGATGCAGAACGCGCCGGGCGGCAGCATCTGGGATTTTGACAAGGCGAAATTCCGCGCCGCGCCGAAGCTGGCGTTCCTGCTGGAGTGCGGCAGAGTGCGCGCGTTTTCCGGCCGGAGCGTAAAGACCGCGCCCTCTCCGCTGTATTTTGACGACCTGCGGGCGGGCGTGCGTTACGACGCCCGGCGGGAGATCCCCGGCTGGAATCTGCCGGAATTTGACGACAGCGGCTGGGCGGACGCGCTTCTCTGCGAATCGCCCCGGGGTGAATTCCGCCTTTGCGCTGCGGAACCGGTTCTGCCCACGGGCGAGGAATTGCGGGCGGAGACGATCCGTCCGGGCCGGATGCGCCCGTACACGCCCCGGGGAGACGTCGCCCACGTGACGGTGCCGGAGGACGCGCAGGACGGCAGAGAGGGATTTTTATATGATTTCGGCAAAAACAACGCCGGGATCGTCCGGCTGAAGATCCACGGCAGGCCCGGCCAGCGGGTGGTGCTGCAGTTCGGCGAGCTGCTCACGGAGGGCGCGCTGGATTACAACAACATCAATTTTTATCCCGACGGGTTTTCGCAGCGGGACGTTTATATCTGCAAGGGCGGGGAAGAGGTGTTCGAGCCGCCGTTCACCTATCACGGCTTCCGGTACTGCCTTGTGACGGGGATCGACGAAGCGCAGGCGACGCCGGAGCTGCTGACGTATCTTGTCTGCACCTCGGCGGAAAAGGCCGTGGGCGGGTTTGCCTGCTCGGACGAGACGGCGAACCGGCTTTATGCGATGTGCGACGCCTCGGACCGCTCGAATTTCTTCTATTTCCCCACGGACTGTCCCCACCGGGAGAAAAACGGCTGGACCGGCGACGCGGCGCTCTCCGCCGAGCATATGCTGATGACGATGAACGTGGGCGGGAGCTATAAGGAGTGGATGCGCAATCTCCGCGCCGCCCAGAAGGACGACGGGATGCTGCCGGGCATCGTGCCCACCGGAGGCTGGGGGTTCCATTGGGGCAACGGCCCCGCCTGGGACGCCGCGCTGATCTTTATCCCTTATTTTACTTATCAATATACCGGCGACCGGGAAATCCTTGCGGAAAACGCCGCGGCGATTCTGCGGTATCTGCATTACGCCGCCGGAAAGCGGAACGAAAACGGGCTGGTGGCGTACGG
Source organism: Oscillospiraceae bacterium (assembly GCA_902774165.1). Taxonomy (GTDB): domain Bacteria; phylum Bacillota; class Clostridia; order Oscillospirales; family Acutalibacteraceae; genus RGIG2774. The sequence continues at coordinate 8,094 of CACYHJ010000049.1, read as the reverse complement.
GCTCGGGGACTGGTGCCCCATCGGCGGCGACGTGAAGCCGACGCTGGAATTTACCGACAGCGTGACCATTCTCACCTGCGCGGAAAAGGCGGCGTTCATTTTTGACGTCCTCGGGCAGAAAAAAGAGAAGGCGTACGCGCTGCGGCTGTATTCCGAACTGCGCGGGGCGATCCGGGCGCATCTGATCGACAAGGAAACCTGCGTCGCCGATACAGACTGTCAGACGAGCCAGGCCATGGCGCTGTATTACGGCGTGTTTGACGAGACGGAAAAAGCGAAGGCGGCGGAACACCTGATCGGGATCATTCACGACAACGGCGACTTCCTCGACACGGGCATCCTCGGCGCGCGGGTGATTTTCCACGTGCTGAGCGAGGCGGGCGAGAGCGAGCTTGCCTGGAAGATGATCACCCGGAAGGAGTTCCCCTCCTACGGCGCCCTGATCGGCTTCGGCGAGACCACGATCCCGGAATGCTTCGACTTGCCGGGCGAGGGCAACTACTCCCACAACCATCATATGTACTGCGATATCAAGAACTGGTTTATTTCCGCCGTGGCGGGCCTGCGGTACAACCCGGACGGCAGGGACCCTTCGCGCGTGCTGATCAAACCCGCGCTGATTTCGTCGCTGACCTTCGCCGAGGCGCGGTATGATTCCCCGGCGGGGCAGATCTTCGTGCGCTGGGATCGGACGGAGAACGGCGCGGAGCTGCTGGTGCGCGCCGCGGACGGGATCACCGCCGAGATCGTGACGCCCGACGGCGCGAGCAGGATCCACACCGGGGAAGGAAGATACAAATACTGATTTGTCGCGCAGCGACAAATCAGTATTTAACGGCAATCGTCAATCGGCATTCGGCAATCGTGACTGTCAAATAGACGCTCAGCGTAATATTACAGATGATCTTGTAAAATATACAGAATTGTAAAATTGACGATGGCTGTAATATCAAAAAACAGACGTCAAATTTACAATACGAATGCCGATTGCCGAATGCCGATTGCCGGTCGGGCGTCAGCCCGACAAATTCAGTATTTACATTTTCAAACCATTGTGCTATACTCTAACTGTATTAATATAACCGAAAGGAAAATGACCTATGGATCTTGTCAGAATCGGTATCATCGGCGTCGGCGGAATCGCGAACGGCGCGCACATTCCCGCATATCTCAGCAATCCTCATGCGCAGATCGTCGCCCTGTGCGACGTTGACGTGAAGCGCGCGGAGCAGGCCCAGAGAAAATTCTTCAGAGACGCTGCCGTCTATGAGAATTATATGGATCTTCTCGCGGACGAGACCATCGACGCGGTGGATATCTGCACGCCCAACTACCTGCATTCCGAGATCGCCGTCGAGGCGTTCCGCGCAGGCAAGCACGTGCTCTGCGAAAAGCCGGATGCGGTATCGGTGGACGAGGCGGAAAAAATGTACGCCGCGGCGCTCTCTGCCGGCAAGGTCCTGATGGTGATGCGCAACAACCGCTTCAACCCCAACTCCCTGTATCTGAAATCCTTCATTGAGAAAGACCGTATGGGCGATATCTACGTGGCGCGGGCGGTATGGCGCCGCAGACGCGGGATCCCCGGCAAGGGCGGCTGGTTTACCACAAAGGCGCTCTCCGGCGGCGGCCCGCTGATCGACCTGGGCGTACATATGATCGACCTCGCCTGGTGGCTGATGGGCTGCCCGGAGGTGGAGGCGGTCACCGGCAACACCTTCCAGAAATTTGCCGACAACGACGCGAAGGACTCCCCCAACGCCGACTTCGGCGACAGAGTCGAAAACGGCACCTTCGACGTGGAGGATCTGGCGCTTGGCACGGTCCGCTTCAGAAACGGCGCGGTCATGCAGTTTGAGACCAGCTGGGCTTCCAACATCGAGAAGGAGGAGCGGTACGTCGAGCTGTACGGCACCCGTTCCGGCGCTCGTTGGGAAGGCGGCGGAAAAGACGTGATCTATTATGAAACCCCGAAGGGGAAACAGAAGGAGCACGTGGTCGACCACAGCCAGATCGAGAGCGACCACAGCATGAACATCCGCAATTTCATCGACGTGGTCCGCGGCAAGGCGGAGCCCTGCTACGAGCCTCAGCAGGGGCTTGAGATGATCAAGATCCTCTCGGCGATCTATACCTCCGCGGAAAACGGCGGCAGAGAGGTTCGGTTCTGATTTTTCCGGAAAAGAAGATATGATTTTAAGAAGCGCGGTTTTTGCCGCGCTTCTTTTATCGTTTCTTTTCTGATGGAATTCGGGATCAGTGATTCAGAATCAGCGTGATCAGCATACCGATCCCGTAAATGACCGGTTGATGGGCGACGTAGACGATCAGCGCGTGCCTGCCGAGAAATTCCGCCGGCGGACATAATTTTTTATACGCAAACGCGGGCATTTTCTCTTTCGGAAGCTTTACCGCGAGGAAGCAGCCGATCATAAACACGAAGATCCAGGGCAGCAGCGGGTAATAATCCGCCGAGGCAAACGGCGCGTGATAAACGCCGAAGGGGAACAGAAGATTCACGCTCCGGAACGGATCCGTCACGGGAATGCCGAAGAAACCGGACTGATACAGGTTCCGGGTGCCGACGGCAAGGACCGCGCACACGGAAATGCCGAGATAAGGGTTCACCTTATTCGCCAGCTTAAACAGCAGCGGCGAGAGCATGATCGCAACGCCGAGAAAATGCAGGATGCCGAACCGGATCCCGGCGCCGTCGATGCCGATCAGCGGCAGGATAACGCAGGTGACAAGGGTCAGAGCGAGCGCAACCGCGAAGATCCGTGCGCCGCGCTTCACGTTTCCACGCGACAGCGTGGAGGAATAGGCGCTGACCAGAAGAAAGGTCGTCGAAATGACCGGCGGGGCGACGTCCTGCGCAGCCAGCAGAATCCGGAGAAAAAAGGGGAACCGGAACATTGCGCCGAAGGTGTAGACCGTATGGTACAGCACCATCGCAATCACGGCGCAGCCCCGGATCAGATCCAGAAGCCGGATGCGTTTTCTTGTTTCATCCATAAATCAGAAGCCGGCAAGCGCCGACAGATATTTCAGGTTTTCAAGCCCCAGCCGCACACCGGTCTTCGCGGCTTCCATGCCCTCAAATTCCACGGTGGCGCAGCCGTCGTAGCCCGCCGCCCTGAGGATCCTCAGGCACTGCAGCACCGGCGCGTCGCCGTGGCCGATGATCGCGCCCCGCAGATAGTTCCCCGCGCGGGAGGTGAAGAAGCCCCCCTGCGGCGCGGCGCCGTTTCCGCTTTTGATATGGAAATCCTTCGTGTGCAGGTGAAACGCGTAAGGCGCGAGTCTTGCGAACGCAAGGGCGGGGTCCTCGTCGGCGCACAGGAAATTGCCCGCGTCCAGAAGCAGGCCGTAATTCGGGTGGGCGACGCCGGTGACCAGCTTTTCCACCCGCAGGCTCTCCTGGCAGAAGAAGCCGTGGTTCTCGGTCATGGTGCGCACGCCCTTCGTCTCTGCGTATTCCGTGACGGCTCTGCAGCCCTCGATCAGGCGCGGCAGGATCTGGTCGAACCCGAGATGACGCGCCTTGTCTTCCTCCGACAGCCCGTAGGTTACGTCGTGGCGCATCAGCTTGCAGCCGAGGATCGCCGCGATATCGACCTCTCCCCGCACCCGCTCGATCTCTTGCTTCTGTTCGTCGCCGGTTTTTGAAAAATTCGCGCCGATGGAGTAACAGACCGCGGGAACGCCCGCCTTTTCGCAGGCCTCGCGCAGCTCGGCGGCGTAGGCAGCCTTGTCTCTGCCCTCCGGGGTGTGGATCTCTGCGAATTCGATGAAATCAAAGCCCATTTCCTTCGCGAGGGCCGGGAGCTGCAGCTCGGCATAATCCCCGCTGCCGGTTAACTGCGAATAGCTGTAGGAGCTGACCGCGTATTTCATAACAGATCCATCCTTTCAGATAATGGTTTTGACCCAGATTCTTTTTTTGATGAGAATATATCCCACGATATCCTTGATGATCTCCAGCCCCTGAACGACAGGGAACAGAATGTGAATATCGGGGCGGAACGCGTAAAACAGGCCGAACGCCGCCGGGACGGAAACGAGCCACAGCATCCCGCTGTCAAACAGGAACGTGATCAGCGTTTTTCCGCCGCTGCGCACCGTGAAATACGAGGCGTTGGCAAAGGCGGAAAGCGGCACGATGAAAGCCTCCGCCCGGATGAAGAACGTCGCCAGCGCCTTGGACGCGTCGCTGGTTTTATAGAGCTGCGGGATCAGCCCGCCCAGGGTGAACAGAAGAATTCCGACCCCCGCGCTCAGAAGCATCGAAAACGTGATCAGCTTGCGCACCGTATCGACGGCTTTCCAATGGTCGCCTGCGCCGAGAATCTTGCCGGCGATGATGCCGATGCTGATGCCCATGCTCATGGTGGCGATGCTGAACAGCTGGAACACGGTGGTGAAAATACTGTAAGCCGCCACGACGGTAAGTCCGTTCAGAGAGAATGCGACGCTCAGCATGGACATGCCGCCGGACCAGAGGATCTCGTTGCCCATCAGCGGCAGTGTTTTCAGCGTGAAATTGCGGACGAGCGCGCCGGGGATCCGGAACGACCGCAGAAGCCCGTGCAGATAGGAGATTTTTTTACGTTTGACGATAATGTACAGCAGCGTCGCGCCCAGCTCGGTAAACCGGGAGATGGTTGTGGCGATTGCCGCGCCGTCGGTGCCCAGCTGCGCAAACCCGAGCTTGCCGAAGATCAGCAGATAATTGAAAACGCCGTTGGTCGCCACCGCCAGCAGGCTGAACAGCATCGGCGAGAACGTGTTGCCGGTCTCGCGCAGCGTGCCGGAGAACACCTGCGTCAGCGCAAAGGGCACAAGACCCCACAGGCACAGCCGCAGATAGCTTCTGCCGAACGCCAGCGTCGCCTCCAGGTCGCCGCCTTCGTCCGACGCGTGCAGAAACAGGCGGATCAGCGGTTCGTCGAAGACAAGAAAGATCAGAATCGCCGCCGCGGCGATCACCAGACCCGCGATCAGCTTATAGCGGACCGTGTACCGGATGCCTTCGTCGTCTTTTCTGCCGTAATACTGGGCGGTAAAGATGCCCGCGCCGCTCATGGCGCCGAACACGGCGAGATAGAAGATCAGCGAAAGCTGGTTCGCGATCGCGACGCCGGAGATCTGTTCGGTGCCCAGCGCGCCTACCATCAGGTTGTCCAGCATGCTCACGAAATTCGTGATCAGGTTCTGCGCCATGATGGGCAGGGCGACGGTCAGCGTCATTTTATAAAAAGCGCGGTCGCCGAAATACTTTTTGAGCGTCATAATTTATGATATGAAATTAAAATCGTAAACCTTCTTTGCCAGCGCCGGGGTGAAAAAGTCGAAGATATAAATCCCGCCGCCCCGGAGCGTCGGCTCGGCGAGGAATTTTTCGTTGAGCGGGATCGCCGCGGCCTTCGGGGAAAGCCTGCCGGTGCAGCTCAGATAATTGAGGAACAGCTCCCCCGGCCGCGCGCCGCGGTCGATCATCGGCTTGACCGCCAGCGCCCACTTTTTTCTTACGCCGTAGGTGAATTCGTCCTGCAGGCAGAACGGGGCGCGGGCCTCGCCGCGCGCGCACCCGCGGATGGCGGCGGTCCGGGAGGCTCCGGGCTTCGGATGCCGGGAGGTCCAGTCGTCAAAGACGTTGATCCCGCCGGTCAGGTCGCCGTCGTCCGGCGCTTCAAACCGCCGCAGAAGGACGAGCTTGCCCCGGACCTCTGCGAGTCGGGGCAGCGCGTTTTTCAGGTAAAAATGCGCTTTGTATTTTTCAATATGGTTTTCATACAGAAGCGTCGGGAACAGCGGATCCTGCGAGCCGTCCTGCTGCACGGAGATCAGCACGGTTTCCGAGGGATGCGCCGTGAGAAACGAAATCAGCACGGAAAAGATCTCTTCCGCGGGATAAGGCGTTTTCAGGTTTTTTTCCGGGGAATAGCAGGGGGCAAAGCCGTGTACCGCGAACAGGCGCTCACCCCGCACGCTGAGCCGCAGATCGAAAAACCGGCAGCCCGCTTCCAGCTGTTCGGCAATCGTCAGGGATTGGCACCGGGCGATCGCCGGACAGAATACGCGGGCGCTGGCGCTGTCGTGCGAACCGGGAATGAAGATGCTTTCAACCGGCGCGTCGTCCGGGAGGCCGGACATCCAATCCGCGGAAGAATCGTTTTTATAATTCATAATAAGAATTATTTGCGGACGATCTTTTCAAGACCGCCCATATAGGGCCGAAGCACCTCGGGGATATTGACCGAGCCGTCCTCGTTCAGGTTGTTCTCAAGGAAGGCGATCAGCATCCGCGGCGGAGCGACCACGGTGTTGTTGAGCGTATGAGGCAGATATTTGCCGTCCTTTCCGTTGACGCGGATCTTGAGGCGTCTTGCCTGCGCGTCGCCCAGGTTCGAGCAGGAACCGACCTCGAAATACTTCTGCTGACGGGGGCTCCACGCCTCCACGTCGATGGAGCGGACCTTGAGATCCGCCAGGTCGCCGGAGCAGCACTCCAGCGTGCGGACCGGGATATCCATGGAGCGGAACAGGTCGACGGTGTTCTTCCACAGCTTGTCAAACCATTCCTTGCTCTCTTCGGGCTTGCAGATCACGATCATTTCCTGTTTTTCGAACTGATGGATGCGGTAAACGCCGCGCTCCTCGATGCCGTGGGCGCCCTTTTCCTTGCGGAAGCAGGGGGAATAGCTGGTGAGGGTGTAGGGCAGCTTCTCCTCCGGCACGATGGTGTCGATGAATTTGCCGATCATCGAATGCTCGCTGGTGCCGATCAGGTAGAGGTCCTCGCCCTCGATTTTATACATCATCGCGTCCATCTCCGCGAAGCTCATGACGCCGGTGACCACGTCGCTGCGGATCATGAAGGGCGGCACGCAGTAGGTGAAGCCGCGGTTGATCATAAAATCTCTGGCGTAGGCGATGACCGCCGAATGCAGGCGGGCGATATCGCCCATCAGATAATAGAAGCCGTTGCCTGCCACGCGGCGGGCGGAATCGAGGTCGATGCCGTCGAAGGCTTCCATAATGTCGGTGTGATAAGGGATCTCAAAGGCGGGAACCGCCGGCTCGCCGAACTTCTCCCGCTCCACGTTTTTGCTGTCGTCCTCGCCGATGGGGACTTCGGGGTCGATGATATTGGGGATCACCATCATGATATCGGTGACCTTTTTCGCAAGCTCCGCCTCTTTCGCCTCGCAGGCCGCCAGCTCGTCGGATTTTTCGGTGACCAGCTTCTTGGTGGCCTCCGCCTCCTCGCGTTTTCCCTGCGCCATCAGCGCGCCGATCTGCTTGCTGATCTTATTGCGCTCCGCGCGCAGAGAATCCGCCTGCTGTTTGTTTTTGCGGGATTCCGCGTCCAGCGCGAGGACCTCGTCCACCAGCGCGACCTTTTTATCCTGAAATTTCTTGCGGATGTTTTCCTTCACGATTTCCGGATTTTCTCTTAAAAATTTAATGTCGATCATGATTTATCTCTCCTTTATTCTTCAAAAAGCTTTGTCAGTTTCCGCAGGTCTTCCTTGTCGAAGTATTCGATCACGAGTCTGCCGCCCTTTTTGCCCTCTTTGATCTCCACGGCGCGGCCCAGCGCGTCCGAAAGCGAGATCTCCGCTTCGGTGAAAAACGCGTCCTTGTGGCGCGGCTTTTCCTGTTTCGGCCGGTCGCCCTTTTTCATTTTGTTGACCAGCGCCTCCGTCGCCCGCACGGACAGCCCCTTCTGTGTGATGAGATACGCGCAGGAGATCATATTCTGCGGATCGGACAGCGCCAGCAGGGTTCTGGCGTGGCTGGCGGACAGCTCGCCGCTTTCCACCATATCCTTGATCTCCGGGGGAAGCTCAAGCAATCGCAGCGCGTTTGTGACCGCCGGACGGCTTTTGCCCAGCCGCGCGCCGGCCTGCTCCTGGGAAAGATCGAAATCGTCCATCAGTTTTTTGATGCCTTCCGCCTCTTCAAAGGGCGTCAGGTCCTCCCGCTGAAGGTTTTCGATCAGCGCGATCAGCGCAGCGTCCGTGTCGGAGAGAACCGTGATGATGACCGGCACGGTTTTCAGACCCGCGTTGACGGCGGCGCGGTATC
>CACYHJ010000048.1:10887-14490 GCA_902774165.1 Oscillospiraceae bacterium | reverse complement strand
GGGCTCGGTCGGCTCCGTCCCGGTCTTCGGGATTACGCTGCCGGTGGAAACGGTCTTGCCGCAGGCGGAGCAGACCCTGTCGCCGGTATAGCCGTCCGCCGTTTCGGTGGCGGCTCTCTTGCCGACGGTGATGATCGCGCCCGCGTGGTTGTTCGCGTCAACGGAAGCGGTCTCATTTCTCTTTTCGGTCATGCCGCACTCGCATCTGTATTCGTCGTAGCCCTTTTCGCAGCAGGTCGCGTCGTGATGGGAGACGAAGGTATCAAAGGTATGCGTATGCACCGCGGGCGTTTCGCCGCTGCCGGTCTTCGGGATCACGCTGCCGGTCGCGAGCGTCTTGCCGCAGGCGGAGCAGACCCTGTCGCCGGTGTAGCCGTCCGCCGTTTCGGTCGCTTCTCTCGCGCCGACGGTCAGCATCGCGCCCGCGTGGTTGTCCGCGTCAAAGCCCGCGGTTTCGTTTCTTCTTTCGGTCATTCCGCAGGCGCAGGCGTATTCATCATAGCCCTTTTCCGCGCAGGTCGCCGCCACGGTGCGCACGTAAGCGAACTCGTGCTCGTGGGGGGCGGGCGTATCGCCGCCGGTCTTCGGGAGAACGCTGCCCCGGGTGATCGTCACGCCGCAGGCGGGACAGATCAGATCGCCGGTGTAGCCGTCTTCGGTCTCGGTCGCCTCACGCGCGCCCACTGTGATCGCCGAAAGCGCGTGATTCGCCGCGTTGACGGCGGTCGCGTTCCGCTGCTCGGTCATGCCGCATTCGCAGATATATTCGTCATAGCCGCCGCTGACGCAGGTCGCCGCCGCGGTGCGGACGAAGGTCGCAAAGTCGTGCTCGTGCGCCGGGAACGGGGCGGTATCGAACCGCGCGGTATAGGTCGCGTCCGCTGTCGCGGGAACGACGGCGGGCTCCCAGCCGGTGAAGACGTAATAATTCTCATCGTCAGCCGCTTTTGCCGGAACGCCGCTGTATGCGGGCGTATCGCCGTAAGCGACGGTCGTTTCGGTCTCAACGCCGTCCACGTTAAAGGTGACGGTATAGGTGTATTTTTCAAGATCGGGGATCGTTACCGTCACGTCGCCGTCCACGTGGACGGTGTAGACGTAACCGGTTTCGATCTGTGAAGAGAGCGGGAGCGGGCTGCCGTTGGCAAGCACAGTGAGCGTATCGGGATCATACCCCTCTTCCACTGTCACAAGAAGCTGCACGTTTCCGCCGAATTCCCAGATCTGGCTGCCCGGGTAAACGGAAGCGCCCCTGCCCGCCGCGGCAGAGATCAGGTATTTCACCGGCGTTCTGTCGAACTGCGCGGTATAGGCCGCCTCGCCCGCGACGGGAACGATCGCGGGATCCCAGCCGGCAAAAGTATAGGTATACTGCGCGTCTGCGTCCTTCGAGGGAACGCCGCCAAAGACGGGCGTCGCGCCGTAAGGGAAGGAAACGGTCGTTTCGGTTCCGTTCACGCTGAAGGTGATATCATAGCTGTTGACCGCCGCACCGAAATACGGGTAATAAACCGCGTCGGCGGTGACTGCGGGCAGAGTCGTGTAGAAGGACACCGTCGCGCCGGGCTGGGCCGCCGCGCCCTCGGTCCAGCCGAGGAAGGTATAGGTGAATTCGTCGGTGGCGGCAAGCGTCGGCGTTTCGCCGTCATACGCCGGGACCGCGCCGTAATAATAGTCCGCGCTCGTCTCCGTGCCGTTTACGTTAAAGGCGACGGTATATTCGTCGAGCTTATAATAGATGTTCATGATCGCGGAACCGTCGCCCGCGATATTTATTGAGGCGTCGCTGCGGGCGGCGTCCGTGGTATAATGGGCAATATCCAGCGCTGCGTCCGCAACGTTCACTGTGGTATCCGTGACGCCGAAGCGCACCCGTTCGGCGGCTTCCACCCCATCGTAGCTGCCTTCGCTGTTCATCACGATATCGCGGATCAGATAGCGCGTATCGCTTCTGGCCGTCCACTGCGCATGCAGCGTGGAATCCGCCAAAACGTCCCATGCGGCAGCCGAAACGCCGTCGGCGGTGTAATATTGCTTACCGTCTGTTTCCGCATCAAAGAAACCGTCAAAATCGTAACCGTCGCGCTGCGGCGGCGTGACCGCCGGCATATTCTGCGTGTAAACGGCGGAGACGCTCGCCGTTCCCGCGACAGTGGCGTCCGGCGCGTCCAGCTCGACCGCATAGGCGGAGGAACCGCCGCATACAGAGCAGACGCCGTTCGTCGGGGTAAGGCCGGAGCAGTCCTCCGTTACGCTCAGCCCGCACTTCGTGCAGATCTTCTGATGCGTGGCGTTATGATTGCATTCAAACTGTGTGAAAGCGTGCGCTGCGTACTGCAGCGCCACGCCGGAAACGGCGACGGCCGCCGCGGAAGAGGCGGTCATATCCAGCTTATAGTACCGGTACGCCTCCGGAAGGAAATCGAAGCTGTAAACAGTCGCAGCGCCTGCCTCGGCGGGCAGGGCGGCGTCCGTCACGGCGTCGATCTGCGTCCACGCGGAGCCGTCGGCGCTGCCGGAAAGCGTCCACGCGGTGGGATTCTTCGCTGCGTCTCCGCAAGAGGTGAGGGTGTATCCGGTGGAAACGACGTTCTTGCCCATATCCCACGTGAGGACGGCGTTTTCGGCGGCGCTTTCATACCGCAGCGAAACATCGCCGAGGAAGGCGTTCTGCGCGGCATAATACGACTCGCTCGCGGTCCCGGAAACGGAAGACGGCGAAACGATATTGTATTTCAATTCGGACATCTGCATGGTGCCCGCGTCAGTCCGCGCGGTGAGAAGGAATTTGTAATAACGGTAGGGCTGTTTCAGATGAGAGATCGAATAGCCGTAGGGCGTGTAGTTCACGTTCTGCAGCCTGGTATCGTTGACGATACGGTCCACAAGCTCCCAGTTCGCGTTATCGTTGCTGCCGAGAACGTCCCAGCTTTTGGGATTTCTGCCGGGGTTCGAGGCGTTGTCGTTCGCCGTGGTAACGGTATAGCCGTCGATCATCACGCGCCGGCCCATATCGCAGGTAACGAAAAGCGTATCGGAGGCGCTGTTGGCGCACCATTTTGTCCCGGTATTCCCGTCGAACAGATTCGCGGATTTTTCAGAGCCGTACGCGGTGCTGTCCGCGCCGGCGACCCATGCGCACTCGTTTGAGGAAAAGTTCATCGTGAACTCGGAGAGCTGGAAAATACCGCCCTTCGTGGCGGTGATCACCAGCTTATAATAGCGGTAGGCAGCCATGGAATCGATCGTGAAGCTGTAGCCGGTCTTGTTCGCCGCGCCCAGCGTCGTATCGTTCGCAACGGTATCGATCTCGGTCCAGAAGCCGCTTCCGGTACTGTGATCCGGGCTGTTTGTGCCGTAAAGCTTCCAGTCTCTGGGGTTCCGGTCCGAATAACTCGCGGTATCGTTGCCGGTGTACATCGTATAGGTCCTCGCAATGCGGCTCGACCCAACGTCAAAGACGATGTAAAGAGAGCCGTTGATCAGGCCGGTGCACCACTTTGTGTCGACCGTGCCGTCGATCAGCTTCTTCGCGCCTTCGCTGCTGTCCCAGTTGGTCCCGCTGGCGTCGAGGATCGTATAGTTCGCCGCGGACGCCGTCAA
>CACYHJ010000048.1:0-10879 GCA_902774165.1 Oscillospiraceae bacterium | reverse complement strand
GTCAAAGGTACGACGCCGACCGAAAAAACGGTAAGCAGCATCGCCAGTGAAAGCAGCGCCGCAAGAGATTTTCTGCAGGTTTTTCGCATAGTGATTCCTCCCATAGAATGATCGTTCAGGCGTTTGCCCCATTTGCCGCGCGATCCGTATCCCGCGGCAAATCGGAGACAAAGTTATGATATAACACTATAATAATACCATCGATCCGGGGGAAATACAAGTATTATTTTCATACAATAATATGCAAATCCGATATTTATCGATATCCATTCCCTCCTGTCAAAAAGAAATGATTTATCGGGGCGAGGATCGCCCCGATAAATCATTTCTTTTCTCTTTCCGCCAGAATCTTCTCCCACTTCTCCCGCTGCGAGTCGTAGATCTCGTCGGGGATCTCGGGGGTGCCGTTCTTCGTGGTGGGCAGCAGCATCCCGCCCGCGACGGAGGGCATGGTGCATGCCGTGTCGTTTCTCCATTTTTCGCGCTCCTCTTTGTCGCGCAGATCCGGGATCGTCATCGGCGCGCCGCCTGCGAGGATCGAACGGTACGCGAAAAGTCCCGGCAGGCACATATCCAGCGCCTCGTAAACGTCGATGGTATCGGCGTTTACGTCGCCCCTGATCTTCTCGATGAAATAATACATCGACCAGAAATCGGAGCCGCCGTGGCCGAAGTTTTTGGCCGCTTCGTCCCGTTCGGCGGGCAGGTAGGTCTCGATCTCGTGAGGCGTGTCGTAATCGCCGCTGAACGCGTCGGCGTTCACGTAGATACGGTCGTGGCCGCCGTTCTGCGCGTCCTCGCGGGCGGATTCCATACGCCCCTTGGAACCGTAAACCACATATGAAATATTGTTTTTATACAGATCGCCGTGGATGCTCTTGACGATCGCGCCGTTCTCCATCGTAACGATCTCGACGCCGTATTCCGCGCATCTGGAGCCGGTGCGGATGCGGCGTTCGTTATTTGTGGGCTCAAAGCCGGTCACGGAAACGGGACGAAGGCCCGTTATGTGGACGATCGGGCCCAGGGAATGGGTGCAGTAAAACGTGGAGAACATATTGTTGCGCCAGTGGTCCTTCTCGCCGTAAGCGATCTCGGGCCAGATGGACTCGCAGTTATGCACGTATTCGCCCTCGCCGTACTCGAACTCGCCGATCTTTCCCTCTCTGTAAAGGCGGCGCATCTCACGGGGCGCTGCCATCCAGCAGTAATTTTCGCCGTAGGCGTAGATCTTGCCGGTGCGTTCAACGGTCTCGACCAGCTCCACAGCCTCCTTCAGCGTCTGCACCGGCAGCACCTCGGAGAACACGTGCTTTCCCTCGTTCATGGCGCGGATAGCGAAGGGCGCGTGCTCGTTGGCGTAGTTCGCCAGCACCACCGCGTCCATATCGTGTTTGATGAAGTCCTCGAAATTGTCGTAATAAGCGATGGGCAGCCCTTCGCACTCGCGGCGCACCTCATCGAGCAGATAGGCCTCTTTGTCGCAGACCGCCACGACCTCGGCGTTGTCCGCCTGACGGCAGTAGCCGATCATCGTTTTGCCGCGGTAGGCGCCCAGCACGCCGACTCTGATTTTTTTCATGATAAAGCACCCCTTTTTGTTTTCAATATATCACACGCGTCCGCCGGTTGCAAGAGATTTCTTCGGCGTCCGGGAAAAGGACCCCGTCTCAGATGAAGGGCGGAGGCCCGTTACAGAACCTCGCGGAGAAACCGCTCCAGCTCGTTCACGGTCCGCCGCGGATCGACCGGCGTCTGCGGGCGGGGCTTGCGCATATTCTCAGACAGCCGGTCGACGATCTGCGCCGCGGTCGCGGTTTCGGGATTAAAAAAGCTGTCCTCCAGATGCATATCCTTCGCGAACAGGGTTTGCTTGACATTCCAGACCAGCTCCACGAAGGGGATGCCGTAACTGTAAGACGGAACCGCCACGTGGAACCGGGAGGCGACGATGCCGTCGAACATCAGATACGAATCCAGCAGCTCGCGCACGTTCCGCGGCCCGGGAAGCATCGTTTCGGCCGAAGCGGGCCTTCCCGCTGCATTCAGGATCTCCGGGATGAACCGAAAGTCAGATTGCAGCCCGTTGGAAAACAGCCGCCAGCCGAAGCCCCGTTTTTCGAGCTCCCCGATGATTCCGGTCCAGAGCGCGATCTGTTTCTCCGCCGTAAATTCGGGATGGATCTCGGTCATTTTTTTCGGCTTGATCACACCCAGCCCGATCACGCCGGTTTCCCTTCTCCGCTCCGCCGGGAACAGCTCGCTGCACAGGAGCGTGGGACAAGGGACCTTTCTGACCCGGATCTCAGGGGAAGAAACATACGCCTTTTTCAGCAGATCGATATCGTCGCGGACGGTGATCGTCCTGACGCAGGGCAGGTTGAGGATTTCCGCAAAGACTCCGCATTCCTCGTCCCCGGGGTCATATCCGTCGACGCCCGCCGCGCTGATCATCACCGGCACGTTCCGCTCTTCCGCTCTGCGCAGATACGGCTCCATGCAGTAACCGAGCTTCAGGGAATGGCCGTATTTGATGATCCCGCCGCCGAAGAAGATCACCGCCGCGGTATCGTCGGAAATCACCGACCGCGCCCGTTCCCGTGCGGAGGAAACGACCGTTTCTTTCCGGAGCCGCCGTATTTCGTCCTGCGTCAGCTCTTCCTTTCGCGCGGCAAACGCGTCAAGCGCGGCGTAGCATTCCGCGCCGTACATATCGCAGGAAACAAGACCGACGTCACCGATCCCAAGCTTTCGGAGGATTCCCTCTATGATCCTTTCGGTACACGCGCAGACCAGCGTGTCGCCGAGATTCCCGGAATCCTGCAGACCGAGCAGGACAAGATTTCTCATACGCAGACTCCTTTCGCGGTCCGGACAGCTCCGGCGGCCGTGTTATCTCATAAACAATCATATTATAATCCTCATATTATGTCAACTGAAAACAGATCCTCAGGAAATATCCGGAAGGCCGAAGATCCCGCCGGAAGAATATTCTTTGTTGCAATCGGCCGCAGAATCTGTTATAATAAAAAAAATATGTAAATCGGGAGCGGTATGATATGGCTTCAAAAAAAAAGAAAAACGACGGCGAAGAGATCCGCGACGTGGACGAGATCGTCGAGCTGACCGACGAGGACGGCAACGTCTTCGCCTTTGAGCTGCTCGATATCGTCGACTTTGAGGGCAAGGAATACGCGATTCTGTTTCCCTGCGACGAGCCGGACTCGGACGAGGTGCTGATCACCGAGTTTGCCGACGACCCGGACGACCCGGAGAACGAGCTGTATCTGCCGGTGGAGGATGAGGCGCTGATGAACCGGGTGTTCGAATTCTTCAGGCAGATCGACGCGGAGTATTACGATTTCAAATAAGAAGGGAGTCTTTGCCATGGCGACGGAATGCAAATTTTATCAGCAGATCGGCGCGCTGCCGCTGAACGAATATCCCCGGCCGCAGTTTGCGCGGAAGGACTGGCTGTGCCTGAACGGGGCGTATGATTTCACCATCTGTTACGATTATGACCCGCCGGAAACCTACGACCGGACGATTTTGGTGCCCTTTGCGCCGGAATACCGGGCGTCCGGCGTGGAGCGCCACCCGGAGCCGGACGAATACATGTGGTACCGCCGCAGCTTTACCGTCCCCGCCGCATGGGCGGGCAAGCGGATCCTGCTGCATTTCGGCGCGGTGGATTACACCTGCGAGGTGTTTGTCAACGGCATCTCGGTCGGCGCCCACACCGGCGGCTATCTGCCCTTCAGCTTTGACATTACGGATTTTCTGACCGACGGCGGCAACGAGCTGTGCCTTCGCGCCAACGACCCGACGGACAAGGGCGGACAGCCCCGGGGCAAGCAGGCGACAAAATCCCACGGTTTCTGGTATAAATCCGTCTCCGGCATCTGGCAGACCGTCTGGCTGGAGCCGGTGAACCAGACGCATCTTGACAGGGTCAGAATGACCCCGGACGTATTCAAAAAAACGCTGACCGTCGCGGCGGACGTGCCCGAGGGCTGCGTCCTGAACGCGGTGATCACCGACGCGGAGGGCGCCGTCGTCACACAGGCCGCGATCGGCAGGGAGACCGTGATTCCGCTGCCCGACGCCCGGCTCTGGACGCCGGAGGACCCCTATCTTTACAACGTCGCCTTCACCCTGACGCGGGACGGCGAGACGGTCGACGAGGTAACGTCCTATTTCGGCATGCGCAGCTTCACCCTGAGAAAGGACATGAAGGGTTATATGCGTCTGTGCCTGAACGGCAAGCCCTATTTCCAGTCCGGCCTTCTGGACCAGGGCTATTGGATCGACACGGGCCTCACCCCGCCCACCGACGGCGCGATGGTCTATGACATTCAGAAAATGAAGGACATGGGCTTCAATATGCTGCGCAAGCACATCAAGGTCGAGCCCCTGCGCTGGTATTACCATTGCGACCGGCTGGGGATGCTGGTCTGGCAGGACATGGTCAGCGGCGGCGACTATGAGAGCAATTTCCTTGTGGGCGTGCTGCCGAACCTGAATATCCGAAACGTCTCCGATCAGCATTACGCCTGGTTCAAGCGCACCAGCGAGGAGGACAAGGCGGAATTCCGCCGCGAGCTGGACGAAATGATCGACACGCTCTACAACAGCGTTTCCATCTGCTGCTGGGTGCCCTTCAACGAGGGCTGGGGCCAGTTCGACGCGCTGAAGACCGGCCTTGCGGTCAAGCTGAAGGATCCCACCCGGTTTGTGGACCATGCCAGCGGATGGCACGACATGGGCGGCCCGGATTTCGTCAGCATCCATAAATACGTCACGCCCGTCCGGGCGCCGAAGACCGACCCGCACAGGCCCTTTGTGCTCAGCGAGTTCGGCGGGTATTCCCTGATTCTCGACGAGCACGTCTGGAACAGGAACAAGAGCTTCGGCTACATGATGTTCCGCTCTCAGAAGAGTCTGACCGCGGCGGTCAAAAGGCTGTATGAAAAACAGATCGTCCCGCTGCTGGCCAAAGGGCTTTCCGCCGCAGTCTACACCCAGGTTTCCGACGTGGAGGCCGAGGTCAACGGCCTGCTCACCTACGACCGCAAGGTCGTGAAGGTGGACGAGGGCGTGATGCGGGAAATCAACGCAAGGCTGAAATACTGACCGATCCGCGTTTTTCGTCCGCAAAAATGCGGTCGCCGTAAGGAAAAAGATTGCATTTCCCGCAAAAAGATGTTATGATAATCTTACTGTAGTTTTTTATCGGTTTTTCCTCCTGCTGCCGTACGCGGACGACAGAATCGGACGGAGATCCCGAAAAAACGGTTTCGGAGGTGTTCAAATGAAAGAAACGGGCGTCAAAGCGCGGCTGAAAGCCGCCGCTCTGGGCGCGATCTCCGTGATTTTCCGCAAAAACAGGATCGTCTTCGAGAGCAACCCGGAGTTTTCGTGCAACACCTATCCCGTTTACCGGTATCTCGTTGACGAAAAGCACATTGACGAAAAATTCGAGATCGTCTGGCTCGTCTCCGACAAAAGCAAATACGCGGACTGCCGGCGAAAAAATCACCGGTTTCTCGAATATTCCGACCCGGGGGACCCGGCGAAAAAGAAGCTGGAATATCTGTGGACGCTGGCGACCGCGCGCGCCCTCGTGTACAGCAACCGCCTTCTGGGAAAATACTCAAAAAAACAGTATTCGATTGATCTGATGCACGGCATGCCGCTCAAGCGCACACAGGAGATTTATCGGATCGACGACCGGTGCGACAACGTCGTCTGCACCTCCGATTTCTTCGCGGACAACCTTGTCAGCGGCTTCGGCGTCGCACGGGAAAAGCTGCTGAACGTGGATTTTGCCCGCAACGATTTCCTTTTCACCGACCGCGACGTCCCTGCGGCGCTGGGCGTCAGGGGATTTGACAAAATTCTCGTATGGATGCCGACCTTCCGGCAAAACCGGGTGCAGCAGCAGTTTGACATTGCGGGAACCGCAACGGGGCTGCCGCTGATCAACACCGGAGAGGACCTTGCGCGCCTCGATCGGCGGCTGCGGGAAACCGGCTCTCTGCTGATCGTCAAACCGCACCCCGCCCAGGCGAAGCTGCTGGCGGACATGGGAACTGAAAATTTCCGCATTCTCACAAACGCGGACCTTGCCGCGGCGGACGTACAGACGAACGAGCTGCTGGGCTGCGCCGACGCGCTGATCACCGACTATTCCACCGTCTATTATGATTTTCTCCTGACGGGGAAGCCCATCGGGCTTACCACAGACGACGCGAAGGAATACACGGACAAGCGCGGATTCTTCTATGACGACCCCTATTCGGTTCTGAAAGGCGCGCGCATGGAGAACGTCGACGCGCTGCTGCAGTTCATCACGGACGTAAAAAACGGCGAAGACCCCCACGCGGACGAGCGCAGGCGCGTCTGCGAAACGGTACATCCTTATTACACAAAGAATACCGCCGCGCGAATCGGCGATATCATATTGAATAAGATTTTATAAAGGGATTTTTTCTATGCGACTGTTTTTTTCGAATTTAAAGAAATACAAGGGGTATCTCGGTTACGCGCCGGTTTCGATTCTCAAAACCGAGGTCGCGAACACCTACCTGAACTGGCTGTGGTGGTTCCTTGAGCCGCTGCTGTTCATGCTGACCTACACGCTGGTCGCGAGCTTTATCTTCAACCAGAAGATCCGTTTTTTCCCGCTGTTCGTCTTCGTCGGCCTGAACACGTGGAATTATTTTGACCGGTGCGTCAAGCGCGGCGTCGTGATGATGCGGCATTACAAGGGCATCGTGACGAAAACCTATGTGCCAAAATATATTTTCGCGCTTGTGCAGATGGCGCTCGAGGGCATCAAGATCGCCATCAGCTACCTGCTGCTGATCCCGATGATGCTCATCTGGAAGGTCCCGCTGACCTGGCACATACTCGAGTGCATCCCGCTGTTCCTGGTGCTGCTGATCATCTCCTTCGCCGGCTGCACGATCATGCTGCATTTCGGCGTGTTCATCTCAGACCTTGAAAAGACGGTTCAGGTTATTCTGCGCCTGATCTTCTATCTGACCGGTATTTTCTACGACATCGGCGCGAACAAACGGCTCGCGAAGGAACATCCCTTCGCCCAGACGCTGCTGATGAAGGTCAACCCCGTCGCGTGCATCATGAACGGACTGCGGAACTGTCTGCTCTACGGGGACGACCCGGAGAAAACCGTGGACTGGCTGTGGGTCGGCATCTGGGCGGTGATCGGGCTGCTGCTGTGCACGCTCGGCATTCACCTGATCCACAAGTACGAAGCCGGCTACGCCAAGGTTTCCTGACGGGAGGGTTAAAAATGGACGATTTGGAACTCATGAAAAACGCGCAGGCCGCCGTGCCGGATGAAGCTCCCCCCGTGCGGTACGAGTACGAAGCCGAGGCGGAACCCGCGCTGATTATCACCGACCTGCATATTATCTACCGCACGATCCAGTCGCAGACGATCTTCAAGGCGATCTTCAAAAAGGGAAGCCAGATCAAGAAATTCGAAGCGGTCAAGGGCATTTCGTTTACCGTCAAAAAAGGTGAGATCGTCGGCCTGATCGGAAAAAACGGCAGCGGCAAATCCACGCTCCTGCGCGCCGTGGCGAACATTTTCAAGCCCGACAGCGGCTCCATCGACACCTGCGGCAACACGGTTTCGCTGATGGCGATCGGCGTCGGCTTCCAGAAGGAGCTTTCGGGGAAGGAGAACATTTACCTTTCCGGAATGCTTCTGGGCTATTCGCGCGAATACGTGGAGTCCCGCTACGACGAGATCGTGGAATTCTCGGAGCTGGGCGATTTCATCAACGCCCCGGTGGGCACCTATTCCAGCGGCATGTACTCAAAGCTCGCCTTCTCGATCACCGCGATCCTCGAATCGGATATCATTCTGGTCGACGAGGTGCTTTCCGTCGGCGATATCAACTTCAAGAAAAAGAGCTTTGCGCGCCTGAAGGAGATGATCGACCAGGAGGACAAGACCGTGCTGATCGTCTCCCACAACAACGACACGATCCGGAATCTGTGCAACCGGGCGATCTGGATCCACAACGGCGTGTTCAAAATGGACGGCGACGCGAACACCGTCGTCGACGCCTACGAAGTGTTTATGGAGGCGGAGGCGGAGAAGAAACGACTCGCGAAGAAAAAAGAGGCGGCGGCGATAAAAGGATAACGTCCCGGCGCAGATAACATCTTATACAAAAAAACAGATAGAAAAACCTATAATTTATCAGATTGATATATAGGTTTTTTTATTTTATTGTGTTATAATATCAAGCGGTGTATTCTCCCGTCCGCAGTCGCGGAAAGGACGAATCAAATACGTTTTAGGAGGAAAATTTTTTCGATGAAAAAGTATGTTTACCTGTTCACAGAAGGTAACGCCAACATGCGTGAGCTGCTGGGCGGCAAGGGCGCGAACCTTGCGGAAATGACCAACATCGGTCTTCCCGTCCCGCAGGGATTCACGATCTCCACCGAGGCCTGCACGCAGTATTATGAAGACGGCAGACAGATCAACGCCGAGATCCAGGCCGAAATTATGGAGTACATCGGCAAGATGGAACAGATCACCGGCAAAAAGTTCGGCGATAAGGAGAACCCGCTTCTCGTTTCCGTCCGTTCCGGCGCGAGAGCTTCCATGCCCGGCATGATGGATACCATCCTGAACCTCGGTCTGAACGAGGACGTGGTCGCGGTGCTTGCCGAGAAATCCGGCAACGAGCGCTGGGCCTGGGACTGCTACAGAAGATTCATCCAGATGTATTCCGACGTCGTGATGGAAGTCGGCAAGAAATATTTCGAAGAGCTCATCGACGAGATGAAGGCCAAGAGAGGCGTCAAGCAGGACGTGGAACTGACCGCTGCCGACCTCAAAGAGCTTGCGTTCCAGTTCAAGGACGAGTACAAGGCGAAGATCGGCGCCGATTTCCCGTCGGATCCCATCGAGCAGCTCATGGGCGCCATCAAGGCCGTGTTCCGCAGCTGGGATAATCCCCGCGCGAACGTTTACCGCCGCGACAACGATATCCCCTACAGCTGGGGCACTGCCGTCAACGTCCAGTCGATGGCGTTCGGCAACATGGGCGACGACTGCGGCACCGGCGTTGCCTTCACCCGCGATCCCGCGACCGGCGCGAAGGGCCTGTTCGGCGAGTTCCTGACCAACGCGCAGGGCGAAGACGTCGTGGCCGGCGTCCGTACCCCCATGCACATCTCCGAGATGGAGCAGAAGTTCCCCGAGGCGTTCGCGCAGTTCGTGGAAGTCTGCAAGACCCTTGAGAATCATTACAGAGACATGCAGGATATGGAGTTCACCGTTGAGCACGGCAAGCTTTACATGCTGCAGACCCGTAACGGCAAGAGAACCGCTCAGGCCGCGCTGAAGATCGCCTGCGATCTCGTTGACGAGGGCATGAGAAGCGAGGAAGAGGCGGTCGCGATGATCGATCCGCGTAACCTCGACACCCTGCTGCACCCGCAGTTCGATCCCGCCGCGCTGAAGAAGGCGGAAGCCATGGGCAAGGGCCTGGGCGCTTCCCCCGGCGCAGCCTGCGGCAAGATCGTCTTCACCGCCGACGACGCAGTCGAATGGGCTGCCCGCGGCGAGAAGGTCGTTCTCGTTCGTCTTGAGACCTCCCCCGAGGACATCACCGGCATGAAGGCCGCTCAGGGCATCCTGACCGTCCGCGGCGGTATGACCTCCCACGCGGCGGTCGTTGCCCGCGGCATGGGCGAATGCTGCGTCTCCGGCTGCGGCGACATCATCATGGACGAAGCCAACAAGAAATTCACCCTTGCGGGCAAAGAGTTCCATGAGGGCGACTTCATCTCCATCGACGGCACCACCGGCAAGATCTACGCCGGCGTTATCGCCACCAAGGACGCCGAGATCGCCGGCGAGTTCGGCCGCATCATGGCGTGGGCTGACAAGTACAGAGTGCTCAAGGTCCGCACCAACGCCGACACCCCGACCGACGCGAAGAAGGCCCGCGAGCTGGGCGCCGAGGGCATCGGCCTGTGCCGCACCGAGCACATGTTCTTCGAGGAGAGCAGAATCGCCGCGTTCCGCGAGATGATCTGCTCCGACACCGTCGAGGAGCGCGAGGCTGCGCTTGACAAGATCCTGCCCTATCAGCAGAACGACTTCGAGCAGCTTTACGAAGCGCTTGAGGGCTGCCCGGTTACCATCCGTTTCCTGGATCCCCCGCTCCACGAGTTCGTTCCCACCGAGGAAGCCGACATCGAAAAGCTTGCCGCTTCCAAGGGCAAGAGCGTGGACGAGATCAAGGCCATGATCAACTCCCTGCACGAGTTCAACCCCATGATGGGTCACAGAGGCTGCCGTCTGGCCGTCACTTATCCCGAGATCGCCGCGATGCAGACCAAGGCCGTCATCCGCGCCGCCATCAACGTTGCGAAAGCGCATCCCGACTGGAATCTGGTTCCCGAGATCATGATCCCGCTGGTCTGCGATATCAAAGAGCTCAAGTTTGTCAAGAAGGTCGTCGTTGAGACCGCCGACGCCGAGATCGCCGCTGCCGGCGCTGACCTCAAGTACGAAGTGGGCACCATGATCGAGATCCCGAGAGCGGCTCTTACCGCCGACGAGATCGCCAAGGAAGCCGAGTTCTTCTGCTTCGGCACCAACGATCTTACCCAGATGACCTTCGGCTTCAGCCGTGACGACGCGGGCAAGTTCCTTGACGCTTACTATGACACCAAGATTTTCGAGAACGATCCGTTCGCGAAGCTCGACCAGAACGGCGTCGGCAAGCTCATGGAGATGGCCGTCAAACTCGGCAAGGCGGTGCGTCCGTCCCTTCACTGCGGTATCTGCGGTGAGCACGGCGGCGACCCCTCCTCCGTG
>CACYHJ010000047.1 GCA_902774165.1 Oscillospiraceae bacterium | reverse complement strand
TGCTTCGCTTTTGTAAACATTTCCACCGTGCCGATCGCGGATGCGAGCGACGTATCTTTTACAAGCGTGATCACTTCGTTGGTGATTGCGGGAATTACCCGCTTGATCATCTGAGGAAGTATTATTTTCACAAACGTCTGCGCTTTGCTGTATCCGAGAACATGAGCAGCCTCATACTGTCCGAAGGAGATCGATTCGATACCGCCCCTGTAAATCTCGGCAAAATATGCCGCGTAGTTAATAATGAATGCGACGACGACAGCAAGGAATCTCCAGTTCCGCGGCATGTTGATATGAAATACAAGCGAAGGAACAAAATAGATCACCATGATCTGCAGCATCAGCGGCGTTCCTCGCATAATGGAAATATAAATCTCCGTAAGCCATTTCAGCGGATAAATCCGGCTTTTCTTGCCGAAATACACCACAAGTCCGAACGGCAAGGCGCCAAGAAGCGTAAAAATGAAAATGAGAAAAGTATTGATAAAAGCATAGGCCAATTCGCCTACCATAACTCCAAAGCTCATAACGTTTTTCCGCGGAGAATGATCTGCGCGGTCCTTTCATAATAAATTACAGAGCGGAAACGATAATATCATTTCCGCTCCTGAATCAATGTTCTGAATTCTGCTGCCGGAGAGTGATCGGATTATTTGACAAGGCAAAGGCTGTCGAGCACAAGCCCATCGTCGACATAATTCTCAGCGATGGACATCATCGTGCCGTCCTTGGCCATCTTCAAAAGCTCGGCGTTCACTGCGTCGCGCAGCTCGGTATTGCCGAGAAGGAATCCGACGGCGTATTGTTCGGTCGAAAGGGGTTCCTCAAGAATGACATACTGGCCTTCCTTCGAGCTGATGTTGAAGGTCGCGACGCCGAGATCGGCGGCAACAGCGTCTACGCTGCCGTTATCGAGATCAAGGAATCCGGTGTTGTAATCCGCCAGCTGTACAACCTCCTTGAGGCTCGCCTTGAATTCCTCATTGTTTTCGATCGCGTCAACCGCAGAGGAGCCGGCTTGAGCCATGACGCTTTTCCCTGCAAGATCCGAAAGAGAAGTAATGCCGGAATCGGATTTGACAACAAGAACGATGCTGTTGTCAACGTAGGGATCAGACCAGGTATATTCGTTCTCCCTGCCGGTATAGGTGAAACCGTTCCAGATGCAGTTGATGTTGCCTGCGGAAAGCTCAGCGTCTTTTGAATTCCAGTCGATCGCGACAGCCTCAAATTCCCAGCCGAGACGCTTGCAGAGCTCTTTTGCCATTGCAAGATCGAAACCGTCATAGGAACCGTCCTCGGCAACAAATCCGAAGGGCGGGAATTCGGCGTCGAATCCGACGATCAGCTTCTGACTCTCGGCGGCTGCGGCAGTCGTTCCCTTCTCGGAATCCGGATCATTATTTGTGTTGTCTTTGCAGGCCGCAAAGGCGAAAACGCATCCCGCAACCAGCAGGACCGCAAGCAATACGGATAATACTTTTTTCATTCTTCACTTACCTCGTTACTTTCATAAATTAGCGCTTTAGTGCTTTACCAAACTAAAACACTATTTGATATTATCATATGTCCTTTGAAATGTCAATCATATTTTGAACGAAAAATACGTTAATTCATGAACGGAAACTATGGAAGTTTGTCAAAAAAATCAAATTTTACATTTTTTTAGATTTTTTTTAAATTAAAAGCGTTTTCTCTTGATTTTAAATAACCGGTGTGTTATGATAACAACGTAAATTATATTACAGAAAGGTGATTAATCATGTTTTTTAATGTTTCCTCCGGTACGGATGACACCAGCAAATACGGCTATATCGGCGTTTTTGTGGAGTATCTGAGAGCGATCCTTGAAATGCTGTTTGAGTTCATCAGCAAGATCAATCTTCCGACGACTGCAGGTCCCGCCGCCGAAACTACCGCGGCAGAAACTACGGCTGCTCCCGAAACCACCGCTGCAGGCGAATAATTCAATTCAGAACGAAAGACGGACAGGTTCGCCTGTCCGTCTTTTTGATTATACGCCGAAAACGAAAAAGCGCATCCCGTAGGACGCGCTTTTGGGGATCATAATTCAGCGATTGCCGGCAAAATCTCTCAGATTAATCGATTCAGCATTGAAATTTGAAAGGAAAGAGAGGAGTTTATGGAAAAAGCTGATCAGCTTTCCGAAGAAATCGATGAAGCCGGAAGAAACTCTCTCTTCGTCCAGGTTCAGCTCCGCAACCTTCGCGGAATCATAATATGAATGGAATCTGTTATCCTCGCGGTCTGCGCCGATCAGATACGTCACTGCGTAAACAGCCGCATGCATCGCCAGCTCACCTGCGATATGCTCATAGCTCATGAGGGTCATATCATCGGTTTTGTATTCGTTCTGCGCTTCGCAGAGCTTCTGAACGGTTTCATCAAATACGCCCGCATTGAAAAGCTGGGGGTAGTCCTCTACGGGAACGGCAATATAAACGGTCGAAACGCCGTCTTTTGTGACGGTTACCGTAAACGTGGATGCGTTCGCAATTTCATCGGCATAACCCTCCAGCGTGTCCGCGGGGGCAAAAATATACTTGGAAAATACAGAAGCGATCTCCGCGGGCGTGACGCTGCCGTCGCCGTTGGTATCGTAGCTGTTGCTCTCCGCGTCTACCTCGATCTCAGATCCGTCCTCAGCTGCAACAAGGGTGCCCGCGACCTGTTCTTCAACCGCAGGGATATTCTCATCGGCTATGGTTGCGTCCGCAGGTTCCGCTGCAGCGGCAAAGACGGAAAAGACGCCGGTGAACATCAGAAGCGTGCAGAGCAGGGAAATGATTTTCATTGATTTTTTCATGATACTAACCTCCTGTTAATTATAAGTTACCATAAGATGTTGAAGAAAATATCATATTTCTGTGATAAGACTGTTATTTTTTGATTTTTTCAACGTCAAGATTGAGAACGATCGGTTCCTGTCCCTCAAACGTGACACTGATCTTCGCCTTGCCGGATCTGCCTTTTGTCCTGACCCAGAACGCTCTGTCGCCGCCGATCAGGGAAACGGTTTCCGGCCCGATCAGCTCCGCGGCGCCGGTTACCTTGATTACGGCTGTGGCGTTGCAGTAGGGGAGCCGGTTGTCGTTCTGATCCAGCGCCTGCAGCTCGACTCTCGTGACGTCATAGGTTTCGTCCTCAATGAGCTTGTCCGCATCCGCCTTGACGGTATAATGAACAGAACTGACGGCGGTACGGGTTATTGTCTTTACAAGCCTGCCGTTGCGATATCCTTCAAATTTATATTCGATCTGTTCGTCGCCCCAGTTTGCGAAATACTTCGTCACGATGTTGTATGCGTCGTTGAAGCTCAGCTTTCCGACGATCAGCGACGCGACCGCCTTGAAATAATTCTGCGGCGGCATAACAAACCCGTACTGTCCCGCCGCAACGAGGGCGTCCTTCAGAAGCTTCGCGGCTTTCGGATCAAGATGCTCTTCCGTTTCAAGAGAGTCGCCGATATAATCGGCCGGACAGATCGGCGGATGGGGCAGGTTCGGATATTTCTTGAAATTCGGATAAGCGACGCTCTTCAGCACTCCGTTTTTATAAACCTTGACGTAATCGCAGTTCGTGAAAATGTAGACCGGCCCCTGAATGCCGCCCGGATGGTCGCCGATGTCCATAGAGGACGAGGTTTCCATCACGTCAAAATCATCCTGCTGCGACGCGTATACATAAGCCGCGAGCTTCGGAACGCGGAACATGTCGACGACGCCGTGATAACAGATTTTGTCGCCGCTGCCGAAATCCTTATGGGTATTGTAATCGGCAAAGCACCAGCCCGTAGCTCCGCTGATCCGGTCGCAGCCGAAGGATTTATTCTGCACACGCAGATGGCGCAGCGCGTGCTCACGCCTGACGGGCTCGTTGTCAAAGGATTTTGTGGGGTACATATGTCCGTTGTGTTCGGTTACAAGATACGGGGCGTTGAAGCCGGCGACAAGCGCGGGGGGCAGCAGCGAAATGAAGCTTCCGGAATGAGAGAAATCGTTATAAGTGTAAACGTCTTCCAGCAGATGGCTTCTGGGAATATTACGCACGCCGCCGGTCTGGCGCGTCGGGTCGAGAGATCTTGCCAGTGCGTTTGTCTGAGTATAAAACTCGTCGCAGTCTGCGCCCTCGTTGACGCGGACGCCCCACAGGACGATGGAGGGATGATTCCGGTCACGCAGAATCATGCTTCTGATATTGTCAAGGCAATTATCGCGCCATTCCCCCTCGCCCAGGAACTGCCAGCTGGGCATCTCGGTGAAAACGATCAGGCCGATCTCATCGCAGCGGTTGATAAAATGCGTGGAATCCGGGTAATGCGCCGTTCTGACAAAATTGCAGCCCAGGCGGTATTTCAGCTCGTCCGCGTCCGCGATCTGCGCCGAGGCCGGCATGGCGTTGCCCACATAAGGATAGCTCTGATGGCGGTTGAGGCCGAGCAATTTTATATGTCTGCCGTTCAGGAAAAATCCGTTTTTCGTGAATTCCGCCTTCCGGAATCCGAAACGGAAAATTTTATCGTCGCCGTTCAGGGTGATTTTTAAACTATAAAGCGCAGGGGAGCTGATGTCCCAGAGGTCCGCGTGACCGATATTCCAGCGAAGGTTCACGATGCGTCCGTTGAACTCAAATTCACGGGTTTTCAGCTCGTTTCCCTGAGCGTCGCAGAACGCGGCGCGCAATATGCCGCAAGCGGATTTGTTGAGCGTGATATCGGCGTCGATTATTTTATTCTCCGCAAGCGGAGAAGGGGTGCGCACAAAGACGTCTTCAACGAAAACATCTTCAGTGACGATTACGCTGACCTCGCGGTAGATCCCGCCGTAAACAAGATAATCGACCACCTTGCCGAAGGGAGGGATTTCCGCCCGTTCCGTGGAATCAAGCATAACGGCAACGGTATTGCTTCCCGCGTGAACAACGTCAGTCACGTCGAAAGAGAACGGAGTATAAGCGCCTTTATGGCTGCCGACCTCACTGCCGTTGACATAAACAACGGCGTAGTTTGCTGCTCCTTCAAAACGCAGGAATACATGCCGCCCGCCGGAAATCTCATCCTCTGCAAGGTCGAAGCTCCTGCGGTAACAGCTGACAAACTGATAGTCCTTTTCATCAAAATAGTGATAGGGCAGCTCCTTGTTGCAATGCGGGATATCCACGACAGAGAATGCGGAATCGTCATAATCCGCCGAGACCATTCCGGCGTCAAAGGTCGGGGCATACCGCATTTTTTTTTGATTATAGCATAGTTCCGTCTTAAAGTCTATATATTGACATAATTAATTTTCCGTGCTACTATATACAAATAAAACTTAATATGGGGAATCTGTAATGAAAAGCATATTGAAAGTTCTTTCCATTGTTCTCTCCGTTGTAATTGCGTCGTTTATCTTTGTTGTTTCCGCCTTCTGCGCGGAGGAATACCCGATCCGGACAAAAGAGCTTCTGATCCGGGATCCCTTTGTGCTCGTCTGCGAAGGAAAGTATTATATGTACGGCACGGGCCTTGCATCCGGCAGGGGATACGGTGTGGTTGTCAGTGAGGACCTGCGTCGCTGGAGCAGACCGAAAAATGTTTTTACGGCGGCCGACGACTTTGACGGCGTCGGATGCTTCTGGGCGCCGGAATGTCATTATTATGAGGATGCATATTATCTCTTCGCAACCTATCTGTCTCAGGCAAGCGGAAAACGAGGCGTCGCGATCTTCCGCAGCAAAAAGCCGGACGGACCGTTTGAAATGATTACCGACGGTCACGTGACCCCGAAAGAGACAGACTGTATCGACGGCACGCTATATGTAGATGACGACGGTCAGCCGTGGATCGTTTATGTCAATGAATGGACGTCAAGCCCGGACGGTATCGGTGAAATGGCAGCCGCGAAGCTCAGCAGGGATTTAACGGCAATGGTTTCCGAGCCCGTCGTTCTCTTCCGGGCAAACGGGCACCGATGGACCGACTCGAATGTCACCGACGGCCCCTACGTTTATAAATCGGAATCCGGCGCGCTTCTGATGCTCTGGTCCAATTTGGCAAAAACCGGCGGTTATGCGGTCGGCTGCGCAAGATCCGCTGACGGCAGAATCGACGGAATCTGGGTCCAGCAGCCGGAGGCTGTTTATAAATCAGATAATCTGAATCAGAGAGACGGCGGTCACGGAATGCTGTTCCGCGATTCTGACGGAAATCTGATGATGGCGATCCACAGCCCGAACAGCAGCGACCGCGGTGAGATTGAGAACGCAAGGTTCATTCCTGTTGTCGACACCGGTTTTTCAATCGAAAGCAAAGAAACGTATGATCAACGGAACGATCTGTCCGAAGCGTTCCGATCGCTGTATCTCACCCTGTATAACGGTTTTATGACTCTGATTCATCAGATTCGGGTTATATTCTCTTTTTAACGGCGGAGGTGTCTTATGAAAGGCAAACTGATTCAATTGCTGCTTTCCGTATTGTTCTGGCTGTCTCTTCTGTTCCTGTCCGGAGATCTGAAGAAGATTCTTGAAAAATTGAAAGCAAAAGCGCCGGAAACCGAAGGCGAGGTCACCGTCGGCAATGTTGTTTTCTCAGACGACGGAACAACGCAGACCGTGACGTTCAACGCGGTCAACGGTACAAAGGACGATCTGGTATATGACTCGCAGTATGATGTTTATCTCCGCCGGGGTGATCAGATAATCGCACTGAACGCGGAAACCGTATTTACTGAAGCTGTTTCCGAAGTGATTCCTGCAGGGGAAACCCGTGAAATCAGCGTCTGTGTTACAGATTGTTACAAACGCCTTGACGCAGGGTCTTACCGTCTCGTCAAAGTGATCGGTACGCTGCCGGTTGACGTGGATTTTGAAGTGAAGTAATTCAGAGGTTGCATATGCGCATTTTAGGCATAGATCCCGGCTACGCAATCGTCGGCTGGGGAGTGCTTGACTACAACAATAATAAATTTATTCCCGTGGATTTCGGCGCGATCTTTACCGAAGCCGGAACGCCGTTTACCGAACGTCTGAACCGGATTTACGACGATGTGGGCGCGATTATCGACCGGTACCGCCCGGAATGCATGTCCATAGAAAAACTGTTTTTCAACAACAACGCGAAGACGGCGATCGACGTCAGCCAGGCGCGCGGCGTCACGTTGCTGGCGGCGTACAGAAAAGAGATTGATATTTATGAATATACGCCGCTGCAGGTCAAGCAGAGCGTCGTCGGTTACGGACGGGCGGAGAAAAAACAGGTTCAGGAGATGACGCGGATCATCCTGAATCTCGACAGGGTCCCGAAGCCCGACGATACCGCGGATTCTCTCGCGCTTGCCATCTGTCACGGTCATGCGGGAACCTCCGCGCTCGGACAGCTGATGAAATCCAAAAGATAAAAAGGAGTTTTCATATTATGTTTTACAGCCTTACCGGCAGGATCGTCGCAGCGGAGACCGGTTTTCTGGCGATTTCGTGCTCCGGCGTCGCATTCCGGGTGCAGACCTCGCTGAATACGCTGAAAAGCTGCGGGGCCGTCGGAGCCGAAACCACGGTATTTACCTATACCAGCGTCCGGGAAGACGCGATCGAGCTGTTCGGCTTCAATACAAAGGAAGAGCTCGAATGCTTTAAACAGTTGATTTCCGTCAACGGCGTCGGCCCGAAGGCGGCGCTTTCCGTTCTGTCTGAAATGACGCCTGCCCGCCTCGCGCTCTGTATCGCGTCCGGCGACGCGGCTTCGATCAAAAAGGCGCAGGGCGTCGGCCCGAAGATCGCCCAGCGGATCGTGCTTGAGTTAAAGGATAAAATGATGAAAAACGTGGATGCGTCCTCGTTCGCGGCGACGTCGGAGGATACGGGGGTCCTCTCCGCAAGCAGCTCCACGCAGGAGGCGCTTGAGGCGCTGCTGGTGCTCGGGTATTCAAGGCAGGAGGCCTCTAAGGTTCTTGCGAAGGCGGAGGAATCTCTTTCCGCGGAAGATAAAATCAAATTTGCGCTGAAACACCTGATTTAACGGGTGGTCGGAGGAAACAGAATGGATCTCAGTAGTGACGACGCCCGGCTGCTCTCGCCGAATCTGAACGGTTCGGAGGATGAAAACGAGCTTTCGCTGCGTCCGAAGACCCTGGACGACTATATCGGCCAGGATAAAGTAAAAGAGAATTTACGCGTGTATATCGAAGCGGCAAAAAAACGCGGGGAAGCGCTGGATCACGTGCTGCTTTACGGGCCTCCCGGCCTCGGCAAAACCACGCTTGCCGGCGTGATCGCCAACGAACTGGGCGTTCAGCTGCGCATCACCTCCGGTCCTGCCATCGAAAAACAGGGAGATCTTGCGGCGCTGCTGACCAATCTGAATCCGGGCGATATCCTATTTATCGACGAGATTCACAGGATGTCCCGCTCGGTGGAAGAGGTTCTTTATCCTGCAATGGAGGATCATTCCATTGATATTATTATCGGCAAGGGCCCGTCGGCGCGTTCGATCCGCCTCGATTTGCCGCCGTTTACGCTGATCGGAGCGACGACGAGAGCCGGACAGCTCACAGCCCCGCTGCGGGACCGGTTCGGATGTCTGTTCCGTCTTGAGTTATATACGCCGGAGGAGCTGGGGACGATCGTCACCCGAAGCGCGGGGATCCTCGGCATCGGCATCGAAGAGGACGGCGCGATGGAGATTGCCTCAAGATCAAGAGGCACACCCCGTATTGCGAACCGCCTGCTGAAACGTACCCGTGATTTTGCGGAAGTGGAGGGCTGCGGAGTCATCACAGAATCGGAGGCGCAGAGAGCGCTTGCGCGAATGGATATCGACGAATTCGGTCTTGACAATATCGACCGGCTGCTGCTTCGTACCATCATCAGCAGCTACAACGGCGGCCCGGTCGGACTTGAAACCATGGCCGCCGCCATCGGCGAGGAAGCGGTCACGATCGAAGACGTTTACGAGCCGTATCTGATGCAGATCGGATTTCTTGCGAGAACGCCCCGCGGCAGAATCGTTACCAATGCCGTGTATTCTTATTTCGGTCTCCCCGTACCCGGGCAGCAATCCATGATATAATAAGGTTATTTTATTATGATTATTTCTGATAAATGGAAGGATTATGAGCTGATTGACTGTTCCGCCGGAGAACGGCTGGAACGGTGGGGGGATATTATTCTGATCCGCCCGGATCCCCAGGTGATCTGGAACACGCCGAAGGAGCATCCGCTCTGGCGAAAGGCGGACGCCCGGTATTTCCGCTCAAAGACAGGCGGCGGACAGTGGGAGGTTTATCATAAAATCCCGGATTTCTGGTCCGTCGGCTACCGTGAACTGCGGTTCAATATCAAAACCATGGGCTTCAAACATACCGGCCTGTTTCCCGAGCAGGCCGCCAATTGGGACCGGATCGCACAGATAATAAAATCCGCCGGCCGTGAGCTCAGCGTTCTGAATCTGTTTGCCTATACCGGGGCCGCGACGGTTTCCGCCCTTGCCGCCGGCGCGCGGGTAACGCACGTCGACGCCGCAAAGGGAATGGTGCAGTGGGCGAAAGAGAATGCGGCAATTTCCTGTGTCGCGGATAAAAAAGTGCGCTGGCTTGTTGACGACTGCAAGAAGTTTGTCGAGCGAGAAACCAGACGCGGCAACCGCTACGATATTATTATCATGGATCCGCCGTCCTACGGCAGAGGTCCCGGCGGCGAGGTATGGAAGCTGGAGGATGAGATTTATGATCTCGTCTGCGCCTGCGTTCCGATTCTCTCAAGCGATCCCATGGCATTTCTGATCAATTCATACACAACGGGGTTATCACCCTCTGTCATGAAATATATCCTGAGCGTAACAGTCGGCAAAAAATTCAACGGCTCGGTACAGGCGGATGAGATCGGTCTGCCGGTGTCATCCGGCAAATGCGCGCTGCCTTGCGGCGCAGCCGCGTTATGGAGTAATAAATGAGCGAGAATATCATTGAAATCAAAGACGTCTGGTTCAGTTATGACGGCGACGAGGAAGGCGAGAAGCTGCCGCCGGTGCTCAAGGGCGTTACCCTTGACGTGAAAAAAGGGGAGTTTCTTGCGATCCTCGGGCATAACGGTTCCGGCAAGTCGACGCTGACGCGTCTGTGCAACGCCATGTCGCATCCGGACAAGGGAACCGTGACGGTCGAAGGGATGGACACCTCCGACGAGGAGCTTGAGTATGAGATCCGTTCCAGGGTCGGCGTCGTCATGCAGAATCCCGACAATCAGATCGTCGCCTCAATCGTTGAGGAAGACGTTGCGTTCGGGCCTGAGAACCTCGGCGTAGAACCCGCCCTGATCCGGGAACGCGTTGACGACGCGCTGAAGCGCGTCGGGATGTATGATTACCGCGGGCATGAACCGCATAAGCTGTCCGGCGGGCAGAAGCAACGGGTGGCGATCGCCGGCGTCATCGCGATGCGCACCGACTGCATTATCCTCGATGAACCGACGGCAATGCTGGACCCGATCGGCCGCAAGGAAGTGATGGACACGATTCTGGATCTGAACCGAAGGCTGGGGATCACGGTTGTGCTGATCACGCATTATATGAATGAAGCCGTGCTTGCGGACAGGGTTGCAGTCATGGATAACGGCGAGATCATTCTGTGCGGAACGCCGAAAGAAGTTTTTTCCGACGCGTCAAAGCTGTGTCGGGTCGGGCTTGATACGACGCAGACCGGAATGCTCTGCGAAGAACTGAGGAAACGGGGCGTCATGCTTCCCGGGACGCCGCTGACGCCGGGTGATTTTATTGTCGCCTTTCAGAAGTACATCGGAGACAGACCATGAGTTTGATTGAAACAAAAGATCTTGTGTATCTATACGGCGCCCGCACGCCCTTTGAGGTCAAAGCGCTGGATCATATTGACCTGCGACTTGAGGAAGGCGGCATCAAGGCTGTGATCGGGCATACCGGCAGCGGGAAAAGCACGCTGATTCAGCATTTCAACGCATTGCTGAAACCAGCGCAGGGGAGCGTTCTGTTCCACGGGGAGAATATCAACGCGAATAAGCAGACCGCTTATCGTACCCGTTTCAGGATCGGTCTGTGCTTCCAGTATCCGGAGTATCAGCTGTTCGAGGATACGGTGTTTGCCGATATCGCTTTCGGCCCGAAAAATATGGGAATGAGCGAACAGGAAATCGATTCCGCCGTGCGAACCGCTGCGTCGTACGTCGGCGTGGGAGAAGAACTGTTTGACCGGTCCCCGTTTGATCTGTCCGGAGGTCAGAAACGCCGGATCGCGATCGCAGGAGTGATGGCGATGAACCCCGAGGTGCTGATTCTTGACGAACCGACTGCCGGTCTTGATCCGCAGGGAAGAGAGACGATCCTGAAAATGATTCTGAACTATCGGGGTGTGACCGGAAAAACCGTCATTCTTGTTTCTCACAGCATGGATGACGTCGCGCGGATCGCCGACGAAGTCATTGTCGTGAATCAAGGAAAAATCGCGCTTCAGGGGACGGTTCATGAAGTGTTCTCTCACAGCGCGGAGCTTACGCAGATGGGGCTTTCCGTCCCGGAAGTGACCGGAATAACCGATCGGCTGCGCGATATGGGCTGTGAATTGCCGGTCGGGATCTTCACCGTCGGACAGGCGGCGGACGCGCTTGCGGATTATCTCGCCGGGAGGATACGCAAATGATCAAAGAAATCACAATCGGTCAGTATTTTCCCGGAAAGTCATTTCTGCACAAGCTTGACGCCAGAACAAAACTGATTCTGGTGCTTGCGGTCCTCATCTTTATCTTTCTTTGCCGGAACTTTTATTCCCTCGCGCTGATTACGGTTTTTTCCGTCGTTTGCGTTGCGGTCTCCCGCATTCCGCTGCGGTCTATGCTCAAGGGGTTCCGGGTGCTGTTTGTTATTATCCTTCTCACCTCTCTTCTGCAGATCTTCTATAACAACGAGGGCGACGCGCTTTTTGAGTGGAAGAAAATCCATATCACTACCGGCGGAGTGTATACCGCGATCTTTATCTGCGTTCGCATTATCTGTCTTATTTTCGTCAGCTCCCTGCTGACGTATACAACGTCGCCGACGCTTCTCACAGACGGGCTGGAACGCCTGCTGAAGCCGCTGAAGGTCTTTCATATTGAATCACATACCCTCGCGATGATGATGACCATTGCGCTGCGTTTTATCCCGACGCTGATCGAAGAGGTCGATCATATCATGTCCGCCCAGAAGGCGCGCGGCGCAGATCTGGAAACCGGCGGCTTGCTGAAACGCGCGAAAGCGATGGTCCCGATTCTTGTGCCGCTGTTCGTAAATTCCTTCCGTCGGGCTTACGATCTGGCATACGCCATGGAATGCCGATGCTACCGGGGCGGCGCCGGCAGGACGCGGATGCGCGTGATGAAGCTGGCGGTCCGTGATTATATTGCTTTTGTGATCTGCGCGGCGCTGCTTGCCGGGATCATACTTCTCAACATTTTCTTCGAGGCGGTCATATGAGCAGGAATATTCTTCTTACGCTGCGATATGACGGCAGCGGATATCACGGCTGGCAGCTGCAGAATAACGCGCTGACCGTGCAGCAGAAGATGAATGAGGCGGTCAATGCCGTGTTTCACGAAGACGTCAACGTCTGCGGATGCAGCAGGACCGATACCGGCGTACACGCCAATATGTTCTGCTGCAGCTTTCGCACGAATAAAGAGATCGCCGTCGAAAGAATTCCGGACGCCGTGAACTATTATCTTCCCAAAGACGTCTCCGTGTACGGCGCGAGACTTGTCCCGCAGTCGTTTCACGCCCGGTTTTCCTGTATCGGGAAAGAATATCTCTATCAGATTTATAATGATAGATACCGGAATCCGTTTTTTGAGCAAAGAGCGCTTCTTTACCCTTATTATCTTGATGAGACGCTTTTGAACCGTGAGGCGCAGAGTTTTCTCGGCAAGCATGATTTTTCCGGGTTCTGCAGCGCCGGCAGCGAAGTAATCGACCGGATCCGTACGATCCGCTCTGTCGGCGTATCCCGGGAAGACAACGTCGTGACGCTTCGGATCAGCGGCGACGGATTCCTTTATAATATGGTGCGAATCATTGTCGGAACCCTGATATCTGTCAACGAGGGTAAGATCCCGCAGGGCAGCATCCCGGAGATTATTGATTCCCGCGACAGACTGCGCGCGGGGATTACGGCGCCGGCGCAGGGACTGTATCTCAACAAAGTTTTTTACAACGGAGAGGATAGAACTTGAAAAAACTCAGTATGATCAAAGGAGGAAAAGACACCTCGTCGGTTGCCAATCAGAAAAAGATCATGACGCTGCTGCGGACGATCATTATTCTGCTGATTGTGCTGATGGTGTTGTTTGTCGTTGCGAAATTCGTGTCGGATAACCCGCATATCAACAGTGAAGAACGCATGAAGGCCGCAATTGACTATATTTATGAAGTGGATTCCGACACGGTGATCGATATGCGGGAATGGAAGGATCAGCTTGTCATTCTCACCGATACCTACGTCGCCTATGTTACGAAATCCGGAACGCTTCTCACAAGAAACGCGCACCGGTATTCTTCCCCTGCCATGGAGATTTCCGGCGGCAGCATCCTTCTGTATGATATCGGCTCCACCTCCTACCGGCTCGAGAACAATAAGGGCATTGAGTATTATTCCACGACAGAGCACCCGATCATTGACGCATCCTTTTCCAAAAACGGAACCTATGCGTTCGCGGAGCGCGGGGAATCCGCAATCTGCGCAATATACGTCTACAATAAAAAAAATGAGATCGTTACCACCTGGAACTGCGATGAATTCATTACGGGCATTGCGCTTTCCTGGGACGGAAAACGGGCGGCGTACACAACGGTTTGTGGCACAGACGCCGTTCTGACGTCCAACGTGTATATGACTTCGGTTGCCGACGGCGCGCCTGACGGCGCAGTATTGTTTGAATCGCCGCTGATCGAGATAAACTATGTAAAGCGCGACACGGTCTCCGTGTTCGGGCAGGGAGCGTTTTCCTACGTCAGCTCCGGCAAAAAGATCGAAACCGGCGCCGATATGACCGCTGCGACCGAGAATAAATACGATTTTGATTCCGTGGGCGGCAATACCGCGATCCTTTTGGCAAAATACGGCAACGAAACCGTTTGTCAGCTTGACGTGGTTGATTCCGACGGCGACGTGTTGTTCTCAAGAACCGTCAACGGCGTCGTCAACAGTATCAGCATTTCCGGAAAATACACGGCGGTTGCGAGGGATAAGCTCGTTGAGATTTTCAACAGCACGGGCAAATTGACGGGCTCCGTCAAGCTGAGTGATTCCGCGCAGAAAGTTGAGATCGGCGGGAATTACCTGTATCTGCTGACCTCCAGAGGCATTTCGGTCCACAGCGTCTCGTCCAATACCGAGCTGCTGATACCCGTCACGGATGCGCAGCAAAAGAAAGATAACGCGGTTGTTTCGGAAACGGAGACCGCCGCAATCGAGCATCAGCAGGCCATCATTACCGTACAAAGCAATGAGAGCGAAACGACCGAAATTGAGAATCCCGCAGATTCACAGGGATAACGGAGGGAGACGGCATGATCTATATTATTGATATTATACTTCTGATTCTTTGTATTTTTCTTGCGGCGCTTTCCGCGAAAAAAGGCTTCGCGAGAACCGCGATGGATTTTGTTTTCTCCATTCTGGGCACCGCGGTTTCCTGGTTCGCCGCGTCGCGCCTGTGCACCGTGGTTTATCAATCGTTTTTCCGCGCAAAACTGATCGAGCACATCTCAAGCAGTTATACGGGAAAGGCGCTGGACTCTGTCTCGGGATTCCTTTCCGCTGCGCCTTCCTGGCTGATGTCTTCGGCAGTGAAGCTCGGGATTTTCAACAGTACGGAGGAGATCGAGACAAACCTTGCCTCGAAGCTGACGGTGGAAAATCTTGAGCAGACGTTTTTCGGGCCGATTGCGGTGTTTGCCGTCAAGGCTGGCATCTTTGTCATTCTGTCGATCATTCTCGGCATTATCCTGAAAATTATCTCTCACGTCATCGGAAAGAGGATCAGGGAGTCGTCCGCAAAAACCGCGGACATCGTGCTCGGTGCGATTCTCGGCCTTTGCAAGGGGCTTGTCCTTTCCCTGATTGTCGCCGCGCTTCTTTACAGCATTTCTTACGCAATCCCGGAATCAAGCTTTACGAAATATGTTGACGCTTCGATCTTCTGCAAGGTTACAGCGTCGGTTTTGAACTTGTTATAATGCCGTTCTTGGCATTGCAATATCAGGAGGTAGAATAAAATGGCAGAGAATAAGAAATTCTTTTTATTTGAAAACGCGCTGACCGTTCCCAATCTTTTGTCGGTGATCAGAATTCTTCTGATTCCCGTTTTCGGGGTTCTGTATTATAAAGACATGCTGATCCCCGCGGTAATTATCCTTGCGGTCTCCGGCCTGACTGATTTTTTCGACGGAAAGATAGCAAGAAAATTTAATCAGATCAGTGCTCTTGGTAAAATTCTCGACCCTGTGGCGGATAAACTGACGCAGATAACCCTCGCGGTGTTGCTGTTCCTCAAATTCCATCAGTCGGCCGA
The DNA here is from genome assembly GCA_902774165.1 of Oscillospiraceae bacterium. Classification (GTDB taxonomy): domain Bacteria; phylum Bacillota; class Clostridia; order Oscillospirales; family Acutalibacteraceae; genus RGIG2774. The sequence goes on along the minus strand of CACYHJ010000047.1, from coordinate 2,410 downwards.
CAGCCTGATCAAGGCCTTCAGCTATGTATTTCTCGTATTTGTCGCAAAAGAGCTTGTTATGGTTTTGTTCGGCCTGTTCATGCTTATAATCGGTCTGCGCCCGGGCGCAGCGGAGATTTACGGGAAGGTCGCGACGTTCTCGTTTTACCTTGTGATGATTCTGGTCTTCCTGTTCGGGCCGGACGTCGGGGCGCTCAATCAATGGTTCACGATTCCGAACGCCGTAATGATCGCGCTCGTTTGCATTGCCGCTCTTCTTACGCTGGTCGCTTTTTCAAGCTATATCCCCGGCGTATGGAGACAGCTGAAATACCGCAGCGCAGAGATCAAAAAAGGCACATGGAATAAAAAAGACAACAAGATTATTTCAGGTGAAATCAAATAATTCCGGGAGAATGCTATGAAAACAATGATCTGCTCGCGGTGTAAAAAAAATCCCGCGGTCGTATTTGTCCAGAAGCTGGAAAACAACAAGCCCGTTCAGGAGGGGTTATGTATAAAGTGCGCCCTTGAACTGAATATCCCGCCGGTCAAGCAGATGCTCGATCAGATGGGCGTCACGGAAGAGGATATCGACGAAGCAATGGAGCAAATGAACGGGANNNTGATGCCGTTCCTGAACGGAATCATGGGCGACAATATGCCTCAGGTCAACGCGGAGAACATGAAGCCTGCCGAAGAAGAGGGATTGGAGCCGCCGACGGAAAAACACGCCGATACAAAAGAAAAAACGGACCGTAAATCCAAAAATAAGAAAAGAACAAAACGCAAGTTTTTAAACCTGTATTGTACAGATCTGACCGGGCGCGCCGCTGCGGGAGAAATCGACAGAATTATCGGCAGGGATACCGAAATCCACCGCGTAACGCAGATCCTGTGCCGCAGAACAAAGAATAACCCCTGCCTGATCGGGGAACCCGGCGTCGGGAAGACTGCCATTGCCGAAGGCCTTGCGCTGAAAATCGCTTCCGGCGACGTGCCGGCAAAGCTGCAAAACAAGGAAATCCATCTTCTTGACCTGACGGGGCTTGTCGCCGGGACTCAGTTCCGCGGCCAGTTCGAGGCCAGGATCAAAGGGCTTGTAGACGAAGTCAAACAAGAGGGCAACATCATTCTCTTTATCGACGAGGTACACAGCCTTGTCGGAACCGGCGACGCGGAAGGTTCCATGAACGCCGCCAATATTCTGAAGCCCGCGCTTTCCCGCGGAGAGATTCAGGTGATCGGCGCAACCACCTTCAATGAATACCGCAAGCATATTGAAAAAGACGCCGCGCTCGAACGCCGTTTTCAGCCGGTGAAGGTGGAGGAGCCGTCGATTGCCGATACCTATGAGATTCTGAAGGGAATCCGTTCTTATTATGAGGATTACCACAGAGTCAGAATTTCCGATGAGCTGTTGTATCGGGCGGTTACGCTGTCTGAGCGATATATCACCGACCGGTTCCTTCCGGATAAAGCGATTGATCTGCTGGATGAAGCATGTACCTGCGCCAATCTCAGAAACAAAGCAATCAGTGATTATGAAAAATACGAATCCGATCTATCCGCCCTGCGGGAGGAAGAGGATGAACTGATCTCGCAGACCACCGAAGAAATTGACTATGAGGAGCTCGCCCGCGTCCGGTCGGAGATTCTGACAATGGAAAAGCAGGGCGACGCGCTGAAAGAAAAAGCGGACGACAACGCTGTTATTGAAGACGATCTTGCCAGCGTGATCCATCTGTGGACCGGAATTCCCACGCAGAAGGTCATCGACAGCGACGTCAAGCGGCTCGTTGATATGGAAACGCATATCCGCAGGCGTATTATCGGCCAGGACGAGGCAGTGACCGCGGTCGTGAAGGCCATCAAACGCACAAGACTGCAGCTCAATCCCGTGAAGCGTCCGGCAAGCTTTATCTTTGTCGGGCCCACCGGCGTCGGAAAAACAGAGCTTGTCAAGCAGCTCGCCTCGGAATTGTTCGACACGCCGGAAACCCTGATCCGGCTTGATATGTCGGAGTTTATGGAGAAGCATTCGGTCTCCCGTCTGATCGGGTCTCCTCCCGGTTACGTCGGATATGACGAGGCAGGGCAGCTGACCGAAAAAGTGCGCCGCAAGCCCTATTCCGTCATTTTGTTTGACGAAATCGAAAAAGCGCACCCTGACGTGATGAATATTCTCCTTCAGATCCTTGATGAAGGAAAAACGAACGACGCACAGGGCAGAACCGTTGATTTTTCCAATACCGTAATCATTATGACCTCCAATGCGGGCAGCGAGAAGCGCGAGAGCGCAATGGGCTTTGCAAAGAGCGCGGCTTCCGCAAATAAGGAAAAAGCCATGAAAGCGCTCCGGGAGTTCCTTCGCCCGGAATTTCTCGGCAGAATCGACGAGATTATCGTGTTCCATCCGCTCAATTGGGGC
>CACYHJ010000046.1 GCA_902774165.1 Oscillospiraceae bacterium | reverse complement strand
AAACGGAGGCACAGCGCTGGTATGACCGCGCAATAAAAAACGGCTACAAAGAATAAGCCCCGCTGCAGGAGGAGAAATCATGAAGAAAATTTTTATGCTTGCTGTTGTTTTCTGTCTTTTGACAGCGGTCATGCCGGTTCTGGCGGATGCAGTCTGGACACCGATGGATGATTATTATTGGGAACTCTGGCAGACGAATAGCGACGAGGCCTGCAAATTTCAGGACCGGGCTTTTTATCTGGCGGCTGGAGACCGCGGCTATGTCACATCGGTGAGGACCCCGCTGGATCAGACCCGGGTAAACAGTTATCCGAACGGGACAGAATTCAAGATCACATTTGTCTGCGGAAAGGGAAATAACCTTTGGGGCGCAGTCGAAGCAGTCCGCCCGGAGGGACAGAAAGAATTTACCAGAGACTGGCAGGATCCAATCGGCTATATTGACTTCAATGATCTGGTCCGTGCTTATGATACCTATGCGTTCAGCGAAGACCATCAGGACGAGATCCGGCCTTTTGATGGCAGCAGCTACGATTATTGCTCCGCGGGTGAATTTGTGGTCTGGCAGACACCGAATTCCGGAGTTCAGGTGGAATATGTATCATCGGATTATGTGGATTTCCTTTGCACGGATCAGGGTCCCCTGTCCGGTTATGGGATGTTCACTTTTGGCGGAACCTATGTTGATCCTGACGGAAAACGCTGGGTGGAAGTTACACTGCGCCGGGACCCGGAACACGGCTGGTTCTGCCTCGATGCCATGACCGAAGGCGGCGTCAAGTCTGTGGGGTAAAGTGCTGTAAATTCCCTGCATCCGGACAACCTCGGCTATCGCAAAAATATATGTATAAATCTCAATGCATACACTGGGATTTATATTGTCATGGTATCTTTCAAAAAAGTAACCTTATCCAAAAAATTATGTGGTTTTTCTCTCATCAGAGATCCGGTTTCTTGGAAAAACTCTAGTTAAGAAGAAAACCATGTAAACCATACGAAAAATTTTACTGCGTCAATGATCATCAATTCTTTTTCTGATGGATATTGCGGAACATCTTGTGAGTCCTTCTTTGAAAGGTTATAATTAGAACCAACTTCCATACCGAACTTCCGTTTAGTTTGGGTAATATAAAGATTGGGAATCTTGTCCTCATATTTATCGTGTATATACTGTCTGATCTCCTGATACGTTGCCTTGGCCTCTGCTGATGTCAGATCAAGCTCGTCCATGTCAGGATCTATCTCGATAAATGAATCGGATTTTTAATGGGTCAATAAATTATTACTTGAGACGGTGGTATTGATGTCAGTGAAAAACACATAAGGCTATCAGAAGTGTTGAAAATAAAGGCTTTTCGGATATCCGGGCATCAGTGTCGAAGAGACGATTTGACCGCGAAAATCGTTTCGACAGAACGTATCCGGCAAAAAAAATGCAGTCCGGAGCATGGAAAGGCTGAATATTTCTATGAATGCAAACAATATCCATAGCCGGGGACAGAAAAGCATACGCTTTTATGATCCGGACGGAAATCTGATGGAAATGGAGACACCGGTATAAAATGGCAAATATCATAACCGGAACAAGAATAGTGATCAGCGCCTTTTTGCTGTTCTGCCCGGCATTTTCCCCGGCATTTTTTATGCTTTACATAGCGGCCGGCGTTTCCGACATGATCGATGGGGCTGTGGCGAGGAAAACCGGTACTGTCAGCGAGTTCGGTTCATGGCTGGATACGATTGCAGATATCGTATTTACAGCGGTTTGCCTGATAAAAATGCTTCCGGTATTAGATGTTCCGGTCTGGCTCTATATATGGATTGCCATCATCGCATTGATCAAGGCAGCGAATATCGCAGCAGGATATATCCGACGCAAAGAGTTCATATCGGTTCATTCCATAATGAACAAGGTGACCGGAGGGCTGCTTTTCGTTTTTCCGCTGACACTGCCATTCATAGATTTAAGATACAGTGCCGCAGTTGTCTGCATGGCTGCGACTGCAGCGGCGATTCAGGAAAGACATCAGCGATGAGAATCGAAACGAAAAGACTGATTTTAAGGCCGTTCGAAGAATCCGATTATGATGATCTCTTTGAATTCCTTTCTCAGCTGGAAAATGATGAATTTGAGGGCTACCCTGGAATAACTTATGAAAACGGAAAGGAACATCTGGCATATCGTTTAGGATCTGATGAATTCTTTGCAATCGAACTAAAGGAAACCGGTAAAGTCCTCGGAAATATCTATTGCGGGAAGAGGGACTTTGAAGCAAGAGAAGTCGGTTTCATTGTAAATAAGCATTATCAAAGGCTTGGATATGCAAGCGAAGCGTTATCTGCAGTGATTAAAGAATCCCTTCAGAATGGTACGCATCGGATTTATGCTGAATGTGATCCCGGAAATATAGCAGGAACAGTTGCATGAGGAAATGTTGACGTATTCCTCTATGACCGGATCATCCACCGGCGTTTCCGGGTCTGCCGCAAGGGCGAACGGAGCGAGCTGCGCCAATAAAATGATCGCAAGAATCAAAGAAAGAACGGTTTTGGCCTTTTTTGTCACAGTGTTCACCTCCTTTTTTTCTCCCAAGTATAGAAAACCGGGAAACGGAGGAAATGTGACAAAAAAACGAAAAAATTTTTTTTATTTACAATGAATTGCGATTTTCAGTAATTCATTTTCTTCTACGTTGCCGCTTAAAGTATACAGGTATTTTGTATCATTCGGAATCCATACGATTACGGTACTGTTATCGCTGCCCGATATGATATATTGGACGCCGTTGATTTCCGTTCTCTTTGGAACGATCCCTTCGGAATCGATATCAATTGATGAATAAGATGACTGTTTTTGAATGACAAAAAACAAATTGTCTGAATTTGCATAAGTTTTGATCTGGATGTGGAGAGACTTATTCTCTTCCGTAAGCTCAAACCCCTCCGGGACGTATCCCAGAGAAAGGTCTTCCGTAAGGGTGCCGACGCGTTTTTCCACGTCCAGATACGAACCGTTTCCGTGGTCGATCAGATAAATCCGCAGCTCCCTTGCCGCAAACCCGCTCACCGCCGCCAGCAGCGCGAGGATCGCGGCGATCAGAATAATCTTAGCCGTTTTCGTCATTTTGTGGTATTTGTTGTGCCTGACACGCTTCTTCAGCGTCTCAATGAACCGCAGAAATTCCGCAGAGTATTCCGGCGCGGGCAGCCGATCGAATTCCGTCGTGTCGGCGTACAGCTCGATCATCGCCTGCCTGCATGCCGCGCATAATTGTTTTGATTCGGTGTTCATAGGCCTCTCCTTGCGTTTTTCAGTCCGCCGTTTCGTCCAGCAGCTGCGAGAGCAGACGTTTCGCCCGTTCGATCCGCTTGCGGACCGCCGGTTCCTTCATGTCGAGCATCCGGGCGATTTCCCTGCCGGAAAAGCCCTGCCCGTAATGAAGCAGCAGGGGGGTACGGTACTCCTCCGGCAGCGCTTTGATTTTCTGCGTCAGGTCCTCCTGCTCGAACATCTCGAAGATAAAGTCCTCCACCACCAGCTCCTCCGACGCTTCCACAAGATCGCTGTTGATGATCTCCCGCTGCCTGCTCATGATCTTTTTCGCCTGGGAGCTCACCGTCAGCATCAGATACGCTTTTGTTTCGTCGCTTGCCGGATCGTCGATTTTCGCGACGTTTTTTGCGATATATAAAAACGCTTCCTGCAGCGCGTCCTGCGCAAGCCCCGTGTCGCCCGTCACCTTCAGGGCGGCGTAATACATCGGGCGATTCCAGAGATTGTAAACGGCGGTGAATTTCTGTTTTCCCTCTTCCGTATCGACGATGGATAAATAAAAACCAAGCATAACGTCCTCTTCTATTATGATAATTTCTATTTGAAATACTAACATATCGGGTTGAAAATTGTCAACGGGATACCGCCGGTTTGAGATAATTTTTAAAAATATCAAAAAAAATCAGAAAACGCTGTCACAAATTCCCTGTTTTTCGGTTTTCTATATATAGAAGGGAAAAAATATAAATTTGGAGGTTTTACTTATGAAAAAGGCTGTATCTCTTCTTTTAATCCTTGCATTTGTTCTCTCTGCTTTTCCGTATTCATTTGCTGCCGACGTTGATGAAACGGGATTGACCGTGCCATACGAGACGGAGCAGACACATTCAGAAATTCCAGAAAATGACTTTTCTACCAAGAGAAATGAATCCTCAGGGACAAATCCAGATGATGGATTATGTACGGCAGAAAGAACTATAGAAGAAAACTATTCGTCTATGGTCGGTACGGATGATTATCTTGCGCTTTTGGAAGATAATCAAGCGGACAAATCAAACAATGAAGATGATGCATTTTTAAGAACGGATGAGTTCGATAATATTCAGGAGTTTTCTGTCAACCCGAATGTAAATGCTGACTCCAGTCTAAAAGAATTGTTCACGGATGAATCTTTAAGAGTTTCCGGGGATCTTACAGGAGCATATTTTGCTTTGCAAGGCGCGTGTACGGATGGAGAATATGCATATTTCTCTTTCTTGCTGAAATATACATCTACTATTGTTATTAATGCAAGAATTGTTTGTGCAGAATGGACCGGAAGCGCTTTTGAAATCAGAAAAATCACAGTTTTCGGAACGGAACGAGATATTGTACTGCCTACAATCGGAACAGTTCATATAAATGCCTATACCGATGTAAATGTAGACTTATATCACGCAAACGATATGACATATAACAGCTATACAGGTGAAATAATTGTTCTTTGCGCACAATCTGGTTATCATAACAGATTGTATACAATACCGTCTGCAAAACTGAGACCGGCCCATTCGGGAGAAACAGTTTCCCCCATTGTTGCAAGTGATTGTGTTTTACATTATATATCGTGTAATGCGACTTCGATTGATTTTAACAAAAACTTGAATTGTTATTTCGTCGGCATAACAACAGAACACCGATACTTTATTAAACTTGATTATGACTTTCATATAATTGAAGAAATCAATCACGATTATTTGGATGTTTCCACCGGAGATTGGCTTCGCCACACTGTTTTTTGTGATAATCGTTATTTGTATTCAGTGAATACACTGAGTTTTTCAAACAACAGTTATGAAGAAGAACAGGAAAGCAAAATTGATATTTATAACCTTTCCGGGGTATATAAAAAAACAATTGTCCTGAATTGCAATAAAACAGGAATAGAAAATCCAAGATCTTTGGAGGCGGAGAATTTACTGTATTTAAATGGGAAACTGTTTATCTTTTCTAATTATTTTCGAGGGAAACCGCGTCAGTTCTGTTTTACTGACCTGACGGATCTTATTTTTAATATTCAGTTTTGTCCTGATGATAACATTGTCAATTATCTCGACGGCAACAATAACAATATAAAACAATTTATAATAAGAAAGGACATACTTAAAGGTTATTCAGGGTTGTCGACGACTTTACAAAAACAACGCATCAATAATTCCGGTTATCGTTTTGTGGGATGGACGATTTATAGGCAGGAGGTTAATAAATGGTATTATAAAATGGTTGACGGAGACGATAAAGGGTGGTACTATGAAAATAGCCAACCGCAGGGATATGAAAAATGTGTTTATAATGATATGCAGGAAGTAATTCAAACCGGAAAAGGCGGTGAGCATGTCTTAATGTGTGCTCAATGGGAGGAGTCGCCAACTTTCAGTATTAATTTCTTTGCAAATGGCGGAAGTGGTGTTATGAATGTTCAGTATGTCACACATGGTATTTTAACGCCGCTTTATACGAATTTATTCCAAAAGAATAACAGAACATTTCAGGGTTGGAACGCATACTGGTCTGAATTAAACAAATGGTATTATAAGGATACAAATTCAAACGAGCATGGATGGTACGTGGAAGGAAGGCAGCCTGTCGGTTATAAAAAATATGTTTATTCAGATGGACAAAATGTTAGACAGACGGTTGCTGCAGGAAACCATCTTTATATGTATGCAGTCTGGAATGAATACTCTATTTATTACAGTATGGGGAATCGTTCCATGTCAAGCAGCGATGATTATGAGATTCTATTCCCGACAATAGGGGTATATGAAGATGATTATATTAATAGTATTCATATTTATTCTAATGATGATTTTTGTGGATGGAATCTGTATAGGCGTGAGCAGAATAAATGGTTTTACTCAGTTCCAAATTATTATGATGATTTTCACGGGTGGTATTATGAGAATCTTCAACCGGAAGGATATCAGCTTCATCTCAGACCGAAAACAAAGCCGACGCTTGGGAAGACCGCTTTAATCGGTGACCATTTGATTTTGTTTGCGTCATGGATGGATTAAATAACATGTAATGAAAAGCAGTAGTGTGAATTATGAATATTTATAATATTATAATGGAGGTATTTTTATGAAAAGAATCACAATCAAAACAGTTTCGCTTCTTTTGACTTTGCTTCTGCTTTCTGCCTCGTCGGTATTTGCCTTTGCGTCGGACGCTCCCGCCGCGAGCGGCGCGTGCGGGGAAAATCTCACCTGGACGCTTGACAGCGAGGGCACCCTCACCATCAGCGGCACGGGAGATATGGATCTGTGGATGGCGGATTTCACCGGAAATGACGCGATTGTTCGTATCGTTGCTGAGCCGGGCGTAACCGGGATCTCGGACTTCTCCGGCTGTGAAAATCTGGTTTCGGCGTCTCTTCCGGACGGGCTGCTGACGATTGGGGACGGCGCTTTCTCCGATTGTGAACGGCTTGCGTCGATCAATCTTCCGGACAGCCTGAAGCAGGTCGGAACCGGAATTCTTACGAACACGGCGATTTATCGGGATGAAACCCAGTGGACCGACGGCCTTTTGTACGTCGATCACTGTCTGCTGAAAGCGAAGAGTGATATTGCCGGCAGCGTCGTTATTCGCGACAATACCGTTGTAATCGCCGGGCTTGCATTTTATAATTGTGCGGGAATGACGGATATCACGATGCCCGGCAGCGTCGTCGGGATCGGCCGCAGTGCGTTTGCCGATTGCGCTTCCCTGAACGAGATCGACCTGGGCGGACATCTCTGTTCCATCGGCAAGGACGCGTTCCTGCGTACCGGCGCTTATAATAACGAGGCAAACCGGAAAAACGGCGTATTGTATATCGACGGATACTGTATTGAAACACAGAAGACCGTTGCGGGATCCGTCTCCGTTGTCGGCGGAACTTCTGGAATCGCCGATTACGCCTTTGATAACTGCGACGAAATAACGTCTGTAACGATTCCCGATTCGGTTTCGTTTATCGGTAAGGGCGCATTTAACGATTGCGGAAAACTGCGGCAGGTTACGCTGCCCTCCGGCATAACGGCGATCGAATCCAAGTGCTTCAATTGCTGTGAAAAACTGGTCAGCGCCGCGATTCCGGACGGCGTTGAGCGGATCGGCGACGCGGCGTTCTTCGGATGCCGGAGCCTGACGGAAGCGTCGATTCCGGAAAGCGTTCGGGTTATCGGCGAGGCTGCGTTCGGATCAACGGGGATTCACAAGGTGTCGATTCCTTCAAGCGTTGAGGTTCTCGGGCGCTGCTGCTTCGGTTATGACGGTATTACAGACGTGACGGATGGATATACCGAATACGGGCGCGGACCGGAGGATTTTACAATCGTCTGCGAAAAAGATTCTCCCGCCTATCATTACGCGATTGAAAATCAATTAAAAACCGAAGAACCTGCTTCACAGAATGGTTCTGACAACGCTGAGCAGCTTTCTTCAATTGCGCAGTTCTTCAAAAGGATCGCCGATTTCTTCAAGAAGATCGCCGAATTCTTCCGGAACCTGTTCAGTAAATAATCATATGAAAAAAACCGTCGGGCGCCTGAATTCCAGACTCCCGACGGGAGCGAACGGGAGGGCTTTGCCGCGGCAACGCCCTCCCGTCTCTTTGATTCCGATTTTCCGTCTCTTATTTTTTCTTCTTTGCAAACGAATTGTTCATCTTGGTGAACATCTTCGACAGCGGCTTGTAGATCAGCATCGTGACCACCGCGTCGATCGCGCCCTTGACGAAGGTGAACGGCACGTTGAAGATCACCAGCGCCTTGAGCAGGGAGTCCGTCGAGGGCAGGATCGCCTTATACAGATTGAGGATATTGTCCATGCCGCCGAACATTTTCGCGTAAACCGGGTAGACGATGAAGTAATTGGTCACGACGCTGATCCCGGTCATTGCCAGCGTGCCCGCGAGGCAGGCGATCAGCGCGCCGGTCTTCGTTTTTTTGTGTTTGTAGATCAGCCCTGCGGTGAAGGCGAAAACCGCGCCCAGAAGGAAATTGGACAGCTCGCCGATGCCGAAGGACAGGGAGACCGCGCAGTGCAGCAGGTTCTTGACAAGGCAGATCAGAACGCCGGCGACGGGGCCGAGAACGAAGGCGCCGATGAGCTCGGGGATGTCGGAAAAGTCGAGCTTGAGGAACGAGGGCACCAGCGGCACCGAAAATTCAAGATACTGCAGCGCGGCGGCGACGGCGGAAAGCATCGCCGTGATCACGAGCTTTGTGACGTTGGTTTTGTTTGACGTTGTTGCGGATGCCATGGGGAATTACCTCCGAAAATTTATTCGTAAACGAAAAAATCCCCGAATCCGCCCTTTTCGCCGCGAGGGCGGGAAAGGGACGAAGACAGCCCCGCGGAATACCCGCGGGGCTGTGAATTACGCGTTGTGCCGAAAACATAATGCGCTTTTCTTCTCTCATCCGGACTTTCACCGTCGGTCGGGGAATTGCACCCCGTCGGCCGCGCGGAGCTGTCGCTCCGTCCGGCTCGCAGACTTTCACTGCCGGTAGGGAATTTCACCCTGCCCCGAAGATAAATTCGATTACTGTTTTATTATATTACGGCGGGGGAGGTTTGTCAAGGAAATTCTGATTTGTCGCTGCGTTTGGCACGCGATCGGTAGCACGGCGCACCCGCGCCGTCTCTGATTTCGATGCGACGGTTATGACTTTCTATAAGAATGAAAACTTACCTCGCAACGAAATCAATACAATGCTTGCGCAAGCAAGCCACCACGCAAACATTCAGGTATTGCCGCGCTATGTGTCGATTTTTTATCAAATGAGTCGTTTTTGTATCAGACAAGAATATTATCATTCTTTTAACTGAAACACAGGTTCAGATTCTCTTTTTCGCAGCCAGACCGCCGGATTTGCTTTTATATAATCATAACAGCGATTGAACTTTTTATCGGTATCCGCAATTACATCATAGAAATCCGCTTGCCACAATGATCTGCCGATTTGTTTTGTTGTAAGCGATTTTAATGCTCTGATAATTCTTGATACTTTGGAATTCTCCAATCTGTTTGTGTATTCTGTCGCCATTAATGACAATAACAGATGCACGTGATCCGGCATGATTACATAAGCGTCAATTTTAACGTCAGAATATGCGGAAGGGATTTGTTTGATATAATACTCAACGATTTTCCCATATACGGTCAGCTGAACTTCCGGAAGCTCTATTTCGCCCTTGTCAATTATCTCAGACAGACACTTTTCCCGATTTATCGTATTAAAGGTGAGCATATATGAATTCGCTTTTGAGTAATTAAAGTCACTTAAACGATGTTCCTTATCATATTTGATATATTCTGCCATTCGTTTCCTTCCTGCAATGCAAAACTTTTTTGACTGTGCGTAAGCTTCGCGGTAATAACAGGCTTTTTTGAATTGTGATGCCCTTGCGGGCATATCTAGTTCATTTATGACGAAGAGAACACTCTGCCTTTTTCAAAAACCAATATTTCGTCATAAATGAGAGACGGCGCGGGTGCGCCGTGCTACCACCGTGTGCCCGGCGCCCCGCTGAATCACAATTTACGACACAGTCACCCCGTCAAACAGCACGTACGGCAGCACCGACGTGCCGTCCTCGACGGTCTCCTTCGAGATCGCGACGATGCTGTTGAGCATCTTCTCAAGGTTGCCGCTGATCATCGTCTCGGTCACCGCGTGGCGGACTTCGCCGTTCTCGATCAGGAAGCTGTTCTTCGCAACGCCCGAGAAATCGCCGTTGACCGCCGGCTCTCCGCCGGAGAAGCGGCACACGAGAAGGCCTCTGTCGATCCCTTTGACGATCTCGTCCAGCGTTTTGTCGCCGGGCGCGACGGCCATGCAGGAGCTTGTGGAGGGGGCGCGCCTGTTGCCGGTCTTTTTCGCCGCGTATTCCGACAGGCCGAAATCCTTCAGCACGCCGTTCCGGATCAGATCGAAGTTTTCGGCGACGTAGCCGTCGTCGGTGATGCGTTCTCCGCCGCTGATGCGTTCGTCCAGCGGGATGATCGAGACGGAGAGCTTTTCGTCCGCGACCTTCTGTCCCAGCTTATCCTTCCACGCCGCCGTGCCGTTGATCAGCTCCGTCGAGCCGGCGAATTTATCCAGCGCGGTGTCGAGCAGCTCCCCCAGAAACGTGGGCGCGACGAGGATCTTTCCGGTGAACTTTTCGCCGAGAGGCTTCGCGTCCAGCTCCTTCTGGCTCTGCTCAAAGAGGGTCCGCTGCATACCGACGTCGATCAGCGGCCTTGACAGATCGTCAAACTGCGTTTCATAGCCGTTGAAGGAGGTTGCGTTTTCGCCCTCGTGGGCGGAGAACATGGTGGAAAAGCTGTATACCGCCTCGTGCAGGCTGTGGTTCACGCCGTTGGTGTTCATGACGACGGATTCACTTTCCGAATACTCGGAATAAACCTGTTCGAGGATGATTTTCGGGTAGTCCCGCTTTACGGTTTCGAGGTATTCGGTGATCCGGTCGTAGAACCGGTCCATATCCGCGCCGGCGGTTCCCACGACGAAGTCGGAATTCTTCGTCAGCTCCGCAATGGACGCGGCCTCGTCTATCACGCCTCATGCCGATGCTGTTGTTGATCACCGTGCGCATCAGGCTGACCTCGCCGCCGTCGATGTTCAGCTCCTTGAGCCGCTCCCGTACCACGGTGCACTGCGCGTCGTCCGCGCCCGCGTTCTTCAGCGCTTCCAGAACACAGGAGGCGACTTCTTTTAAATCTTTCATCGTTGAACCTCCTTACTGCCCGCCGATGGTGACCTTGCATTTGACCGCCGGTCCGCCGATGCCCACGGGCATGGGCTGTTTCTTGCCGCAGTACCCGGAGGATTCCCATACAAGCTCGTCGCTTACCATGGTGACGGTTTTCAGCATCTCAAACGCCACGCCGGAGATGGTGGTGTCCCGCAGCGCTCTGCCGAGCTTTCCGTTTCTGATCTCATAGCCCATGGTCACGCCGAACATGAACTCGCCGGTGGTATCCGCCTGCCCGTTATCGGTGCGGGTGAGGTAATAGCCGCGGTCGATGGAGGCGATCATGTCCTCCAGCTTGTCCTTCCCGGGCAGCACGGCGGTGTTGCGCATGCGGATCAGCGGCTCGTCGCTGTAAGCGAACGCCCGGGCGTTGCCGCGGGGCGCCATGCCGAAACGCTGCGAGGATTCCAGGTTGTTCATATAGCCGGTCAGGACCCCGTCCTTGATCAGGATCTCGTCTTCACATTCCGTGCCCTCGTCGTCAACGAACACGGGCAGGGGACAGGGCTTGCCGAGGGCGGTGTGGGCGTAGTCCGTCATGCTTACCAGCGGCGAGGCGACCTGCTTGCCCAGCATATGCCCTGCAACGGAGCCGCCCAGCACAAGATCCGCCTCCACGGTGTGCCCGACGGCTTCATGGGCGAGCATCCCCGACAGCGACGGCGCGAGGATCACGTCGGCTTTGCCCGCTTCGGGGAACACACCCTGCGTTTTGTCCATCAGCTCCCGGTAAAGGCCGTCGATTTTTTCGGCGAACTGCTCCGGCGCGGTGAAATAGTCGGGGAAATACCCGTTCCCGCCGTCCAGCACGTCGAACAGCTCCAGCGTCTCGCCGTCCTTCGTGTCCGCCGAAAGGAAAACGTAGACGTAGACGCGGGGCGCCACCGTGTGGGCTTTGGTGCCGTTGGAGGCGCAGAGAAGCTTTTCGAATTTTTCGCTTTTGACGATGACCTTTCTGCCGGAAAGCCCGGGATAGGTCTTTGCGATATAGGCGTCCAGCGCCGTGGCGTAGTCGATATACAGCTTGCGGGGCAGCACCGGCGCGAGGGTTTCCGGCGCGGTGAAGAAGGGCTTTGTCTGCGGCAGGGGCGCCTTACCCTTGCGCAGCTTCCCGTCAAGAAACGCCGCGTTCTCCCGTGCGCTTGCCAGCACGTCCCTGGCGCTGTCCTTGTCGTAGTCGGCGCAGGAGGCGAAGCCCCACGAGCCGTTTTTGTATACCCGCGCGCAGACGCCGCCGGTCTTGCTTCCGGTGTTCGCTACAAGATTGCCGCCGATGAGGGCGACCGTGGCGGATTCCGTCTGCTGCGCTCTGAGTTCGGTATGCTCCGTGCCTGTCTGAATGAGGCCGGAAATATAATCGTTCAGCAAAATATCACACTCCGTAAACAGTTTCTGCGTTCCGCGGAGAATTATTCCGCGGTGATCTCCGCGCCGCCGAGCGGACGGATGGAGAGAATATAGCAGGCGCCCTCGCCGAAGACGGCCTCCAGCGTCTTTTTGTATTCCGCGACAAGGTCGTTGGGGACAAACGCCTGAATGGTGCCCGCGAAGCCGCCGCCGTGGACGCGCCACGCTCCCTTGCCCTGAAGGATGCTTTCGCTCACCGCGAGGGCCAGCGCCACGGGCTGCTGGGCGGGGAATTTCGGGGAGAATACGTTCTGGTTATACATATAGGAGGAGAAACCGCTCTCGATCACAAGCGCCTTGAAGGCTTCGAAGTCTCCGGCGGAAAGCGCCGCTGCCTCTTTCTCCACGCGGGCGTTTTCCGCGTAGAAGTGCATGGCGCGCAGCACCGCGCGCTCGCCGACCTTTTTGCGGATCAGGTCGAGGTTTGCGTAAACGGTTTTCGGTTCCACCTCGCGCAGGCATTTTTTGCCGAACACG
>CACYHJ010000045.1 GCA_902774165.1 Oscillospiraceae bacterium | reverse complement strand
GTGATTTTCTGATCGGTGGCCAGCTTCAGGCGCTCGTTGGGAATCACGATGAGGCTGTCGACGTGCTGCGCCAGCTCGTTGATGCCCTCGATGGCCTGATCCATGCGGTGCTTGCCTTCAAAACCGAAGGGCTTGGTGACGATGCCGACGGTAAGGATGCCGGAATCCTTCGCCATCTGCGCGATGACGGGAGCCGCGCCCGTACCGGTGCCGCCGCCCATACCGGCGGTGATAAAGACCATATCGGTGCCCTTGAGCGCGGCGGCGATGGCCTCCTCGCTCTCTTCCGCGGCTTTTTTGCCCACGTCGGACCTTGCGCCGGCGCCCTTGCCGCCGGTGATCTTTTCGCCCAGCTGGATCTTCTGGGTGGCCTTGGACTTGGTAAGCACGTGCTTGTCGGTATTGACGGCGATATAATCTACGCCCTGAATGCCCGCGTCGACCATACGGTTGATCGCGTTTCCGCCGCCGCCGCCGACGCCGATCACTTTAATCTGGGTAACCTCATCAAATTCATTAGAAACTTCGAACGCCATTTTACTTCCTCCGGTTATTCATATTTTGATTTGTTTCTCTGCGGTTTTGATTCTCTCTTGCTTAAAAATACAGTTATTATCAATAATAACACTATTATCTCAAAATTTCAATAGGGACTGAATAATTTTTCTTGTCACATTACGGATTTTTTCAGCCCTGCGCATAGGGGGTCGTCGCGGTCGGCGCATCCGTTGCTGCCGGGACCGTCGCCGGGACCGTCGCCGGGACCGTCGCCGGGACCGTCGTCTGCGTTGCGGTCGGCTCCGTCTGCGCGTCGGTTCCGCTCTGCGCGTCCTGACCCTCCGGCTGCGATGCGCTCTCCCCCTCCCCTTCGGGCAGGGTCTCGGTCTCAAAGCGCGACGGGGTGATATTTTTGCCGTAGGCACGCTCCGGATTTGAGATATCGATCTCTGCGTACTGCTGTTCCGAGAGGGAATAATCCTTTTTGATGATCTCCTGCGCGCCCGCCGCCTTCAGGCCGATCTTGCCGATGCCGCCGAACAGCAGGGTGATTCTGCCCTGATAGACCGCCTTGATGTTATAGGCGTCGCTGACGTCGATCCGTGTGAACTCCACCAGGCCCTGCCCGGCGCAGCCGTTGATGAAATCGGTGAACAGACGAAATTTTTCACTGTCCTTCCGGCAGATCTGCGCGCCCTGCAGGCTGTTGACGTTATCAAGCCCCACGACCTCGGCGCAGCCCTCGGGCAGCTCCGTTCTGCCGGTGGCCACGATCTTTCCGCCGGCGCTGAACAGCACGTAGCCGGAGGAGCCGAGATCCACCGCGAAGCTCTCGTAGGCGTTGGTGATTTCAAGCACCAGCGTGCTCGGGAGCTTCTTTTTCACCCGCACCGACTCCACGTAGGCAAGCCGCTGCACGATGTTCTGCGAGACGGAACGACCGTTGAGCATCAGCAGCGCGTCGCCCAGGGAGAAGTCCCCCGCCTCGATCAGCTCCTGCTCGGTGTAGGCGCACTCGCCCTCGATGCGGACAGTGTCGACCTTGAACGCGAACAGCCCGATCAGCAGACTGATGGCCGCGACGGCGAGGATCGACGCGGCGAGGATGCCCAGATTTTTTTTCCGCTTCGATTTCCGGTTTCGTCGGTATAGCTCCTGGATCTTCTCGTTATTCGATTGAGATTCCCCCGGCATTGCTCATCCCCCGTTTCGTCTTTCCGAAGAATTATTCTTTTGCGATCTGCGCCCCCGCCGCCTGCAGCACGGCGCAGACGTTCTCATACCCCCGCTCGATATGGGCGGTATGACGCACGGTCGTTCTGCCCTCCGCAGCCAGCGCCGCCAGCAGGAGCGCAAAGCCGCCGCGCAGGTCCTCCGCTTCCACATCGGCTCCCGTCAGGGAATCGACGCCGCGAATCACCGCGCAGCCGCTCTCCAGCGAGATATCCGCGCCCAGACGGGTCAGGGCGGCGATATGTTTGTATCGGTTTTCAAATATCGTTTCCCGGATGATGCTCGTTCCCTTCGCGGTACACAGACAGGCGCACAGCGGCGCCTGAAGATCCGTCGGAAACCCGGGATAAGGCATGGTGCGGATGTATTTCACCGCGGTCAGGCGTTCCGGCGCCTCGATGCGGATGCCCCGGGCAAGCTCCGTCACCTCGCACCCTGCGGCACGGAAGATCGGCAGCACGGTGCGCAGATGCTTTGCCTCGGCACCCACGACGGTCACGCTGCCGCCGGTGATCGCGCCCGCCGCAAGATAAGACCCCGCGGCGATGCGGTCCGGGATCACGGTATGTTCGC
Organism: Oscillospiraceae bacterium; assembly: GCA_902774165.1. GTDB lineage: Bacteria > Bacillota > Clostridia > Oscillospirales > Acutalibacteraceae > RGIG2774. Next base: position 8,759 of record CACYHJ010000045.1, on the reverse strand, counting down.
ATCCCGTCAAAGGTTTTCCTCCGCGGATGACGATTTCCGCGCTGCCCGCGCCGGTGATGTCGGCGCCGGCTTTGATGAGGAACGCGGCGAGATCCTCGATCTCGGGCTCCTTCGCGGCGTTGTAGATCCTTGTGGTCCCCTCGGCGGCGCAGGCCGCCAGCAGAATATTTTCCGTCGCGCCGACGGAGGGAAACGAAAGAGAGAGTTCCGCGCCCCGCAGGCCGCGGGGACAGGAGCAGAGAATTCTGCCGTGGGATTCCTCGATCCTCGCACCCATTTCCCGCAGCGCGTCAAGATGCAGGTCGATCGGTCTCAGGCCGATCTCACATCCGCCCGGCGCAGACAGCTCCGCGCTGCCGAACCTGCCCAGCAGGGCGCCCAGAAAGATGATGGAAGACCGCATCTCCCGCATCAGCCCGTCGGGGATCGGCCCGCCGCAGGCCGCGTCCGCGTTCACCGTGACGGTCCGGTCGGCGAAGGTGACGCCGCAGCCGAGATATTTCAGAATATTAAGACTCGCGCCCACGTCGGAAAGCGCCGGGCAGTTCTTTATCACGGACGCGCCGGACGTGAGCACCGCGGCGGCGAGAATCGGCAGAACGCTGTTTTTCGCGCCGTAAACCGGCAGTTCTCCCCGCAACGGGCGGCCGCCGACGATCACAATTTTTCCGCTCAACACAAAACACCCTTTCCTGTGTCCGTCGGCGCCGGAAACGGCCTGCCGACTTTGCTGCATTTTATGCAAAAACAGGAAAAATGTTCATGTTTGACCCGAAAAAACGCCGGAATTGCGAAATCCCGTTATTTTCCGGCTTCGACCAAAGAGACGATCTCGTCGCAGATACGCGCCTTCGCGTTCTGCTGCGCCATGGCTTTCGCGTTCTTGCCGATGGAGATCACCCGCTCCGGGTCGGACAGAAGCTCCGCCAGCAGGTTTTTCACCCGGTCGGGATCCTCCGCCAGCTCTTTTTCCTCCACAAGCGCCGCGGCGCCGTTCTTCACCAGCGCCATGGCGTTGTGATACTGGTGGTTTTCCGCCACGTTGGGCGAGGGGATCAGGATCGACGCCTTGCCCAGGGCCTCCAGCTCCGCCACCGACGAAGCGCCGGCGCGGGAAACGACGATATCCGCCGCGGCAAGACAGTCGTCCATATCGTAGATGTATTCCCGCACGTCGAACCGCTCGTTCTCCGCCGAGATCCCGGCGGCGGCGAGCTTCTCCGGCACGAAGGCGCCGTATCTGCCGTAGCCGTGGATAAAGCGGATCCCCTGCGCGTCTTTATAGGAGATCATGATATCCGACATCACGTCGTTGATGGTTTTCGCGCCGAGGCTTCCGCCGGTGGAGAACACGAGGATATTGTTTCCCACGCCCAGCTTCGCCCGGGAAACCGCCCGGTCCGCCCGAAGGATCGCCTCCCGCACGGGAAGCCCCGTGACGACGGGTTCGTTTTTGCATTCAAGATACTTTTTCGCCTCGACGGAGGTCAGAAGGACGCGGTCGACGATTTTCGCCAGCGCCTTGTTGGCGATGCCGGGATAGGCGTTCTGCTCGTGAATGACGGTTTTGACGCCCAGCTTTGCCGCCTCGCGGATCACGGGGCCGCTGACGTAGCCGCCGAAGCCGACGGCGACGTCCGGCGCGAATTCCCGGATGATTTTCCGGGACTCACTTGTGGATTTCACCACAAGGAACGCCGTTTTGACGTTGGCAATGATATTCTTCGGCGTCAGCTTGCGCTGAAAGCCGCTGATTTCAATGCTCCTGAAGTCAAATCCCGCCGCCGGGACGAGCTTTGCCTCCATCTTCTTTTTTGTGCCGAGGAACAGGATCCCGGCGTCCGGATATCTTGCCCGCAGCTCCTCCGCCACCGCGAGGGCGGGATTGATATGCCCGCCGGTGCCGCCGGCGGCGATCAGGAATTTCATCGCGTTCACCCTTTGTAAGATCTGTTACCGCGCCGCTCTGGGCTGCGGGTTGCTTTTTGACACGGCGAGCACCAGGCCCGATTCCACCAGGTTTGCCAGCAGCGCGGAGCCGCCGGAGCTGAAGAACGGGAGCTCCACGCCCGTCAGCGGAATCACCTCGGTCACCACGGCCACGTTCATCACGACCTGCAGCCCGATATGGGCGGCGACGCCGTAGACGAGGAATTTCTGGAATTTTGATTTCGCTTTTCTGCCGATGTTCGCGCACAGGCACAGATACATGCCGAAGGCGAACAGCACCAGCGCGGCGCCGAAGAAGCCGAACTCTTCGCAGAGAATCGCGAAGATCATGTCGTTCTGAGGCTCCGGAACGTAGTAATATTTCTGCACCGATTTGTTGAATCCGACGCCGAAGAAGCCGCCGGAGCCGATGGCGTAAAGCCCGTTGTTGACCTGCCAGCGGTTGTCGTCGGTGCTGGTATAGTCTTTGGAGAGCCACGCGTCGATGCGCTGTTTGGAGTCGATTTTCGCAAACAGGTCCGGCGCGGACTGATGGATGACGATCAGCGCCGCGATCGCGACGGCGATCACCGTGAACACATAGCCGAAATACCGCAGCTTCACGTTGCCGGAATACATCATGCAAACGCCGATCAGCCCGAGGATGATGGCGCCGGAGTTATGGTTGCTGCGCTGCACGATCAGCGCAGGGAGGAAAATCACCGCCAGAAGCAGGATCATGACCCGCAGGTCCTGCTGAAACACGAAATTGACAACCGCGCGGAACGCGCTGCCGACGGGCGTGCGGGCAGGCGTATCGAACCGGCGGAAATGGATCGGTTCCTTATGCAGAAGCTCCCCCTGAAAATAGGTCAGGATTTTCGCCAGCATCAGAATCAGCGCGATTTTCATGAATTCCGAGGGCTGGAAGCGGATCGGGCCGATTTTCAGGATCCTGTGGAAGCCCGCCTGGACGTCGCCGGGCAGGAAAAACGCCATCACCATCAGGAACATGCAGCCCAGATAAATCACCGCGGTGAGCAGGCCGTGAACGTCCTTTTCGATTTTCACAAGGTCAACCTGACTGGCGGCGAACATCAGCACAAGCCCCACAAACGCGTAAATCACCTGCGTTTTGAACAGCTTCGTTCCGCTGGCGACGCTGGCGGAGAACATCATGATCAGGCCGAAGGTCAGAATCACGGCGACGGTGATCACGAACGACAGGTCGATATGGCCCGGCTTGAAGATATAGAGAAAGCTGTCCCGGTCGAAATATCCCTTGCGCCGATTTCTTTCAGTCATGGTTCACAACCCCTCCCGCTCCGGTATAAAATTCCGGGCGCACCCCTAACGCGTCCGGAACTCACGTTCTTTGTTTTGTTATCCGCCGAAGGCCACCAGCAGAACGGCGATGATGCCGCCCGCGGCGCCGACGCCGGAGAAGACGCAGCAGATCTTTTTCTCTTTCCAGCCGCACAGCTCGAAATGATGGTGGATCGGCGCCATTTTGAAAATCCGCTTCCCGTGGGTCGCCTTGAAATAGGCGATCTGGATCACGTCCGAAAGGAATTCGACCACGTACACGATCCCCGTCAGCAAAATCAGCCAGGGCATATCCAGCGCGTAGCAGAGCGCCACCACCGCGCCCCCCAGGAACATGGAGCCGAAATCGCCCATCATGACCTTCGCGGGGTTCCAGTTCCAGATCAGGTAGCCGCAGAGCGCGCCCAGCAGGCAGGCAGCGAACAGGCTGACGCCGAAGGACCGCCGCAGCACGGCGATAATGGCGATCGAAAGGGAAAACACCCCGCTGACCGAGGCGCACAGGCCGTCGACGCCGTCGGTGAAATTCACCGCGTTGACCGTGCAGTACATGGCCGCAAGGCCGATCAGCAGCGATACCCAACCCAGCTCCACATTGCCGATGAAGGGCAGATAAACATAGGTCGCGCCGGCGGCGTACATGGTGCCGAGATACACGCCCATGATCAGGATCTGCAGTACGGATTTCTGCGGGATGGTAAGCCCCAGGTTCCGTTTCTTCGCCACCTTGATATAATCGTCCGCAAAGCCGACGAAGGCGTAGGCGATCGCCATGAGAATCCCGGCGTAAAGCTTGATCTTCACGGATTTCACGTCCGCCGCGTCGCCCGCCACAAGATCCTTGCCCAGCAGCTTATCGGTGATCACAACCACCGCGAAGGCGGCGAGGGAGCCGATGATAAAGAGCATGCCGCCCATGGTCGGCGTGCCCTGCTTTTCCTTGTGCCACTTCGGGCCGATGTCCAGAATGGTCTGACCGAATTTCAGCTTGTGGAGCCAGGGGATGATCACATAACCCAGCAGGAACGCCGCGAGAAACGCCGCCAGCGCGCCGGCTCCCATTGCAAGATACACATTCATATTGCAGACCACCTTTTATTATTCCCGGTTTTCAAAAATTCCGGCGATAATTTGTTCCATTTTCATGCCGCGGCTGCCCTTCACAAGGACGGTATCGCCGCCGGCAAGGATTTTTTTCACTTCCCGCGAAAGCTCCGCCGCGTCGGTAAAGCTGCGCGACGGCACGCCCGCCGCCCCGGCAAGCTGCGCCGTATACCGCGACAGTCTGCCGTAGGCGAAGAGAAGATCCGCTCTTCCCTTACAGTATGCGCCGACGTCCTTGTGCATATCCTCCGCAAAGGAGCCCAGCTCCAGCATGTCGCCGAGAATCGCGATCCTTCTGCCGGGGCTGCCCGCCAGCACCTCCAAAGACGCCTTCGTTGAGGTGGGGGACGCGTTGTAACAGTCGTCGATCAGGGTGACGTCGCCGTATTTCACCGTGCGCTGCCGCCGGCCCGTGGGGGCGTATTCCGCCAGCGCATCGGCGATCTGAGATACCGGCACGCCGTGGTGATACCCCACCGCGGCTGCCGCGAGGGCGTTGCAGACGTTGTGGACGCCGGGGGAATTCAGCCGCACCCGCGCCGTTTCGCCGTAGACGCAGAGGGTGAAATCCGTGCCGTCCGCCGCCGTTTCGATTTCGCGGGCGGTGATCGGCGCGTCGGCCTCCAGGCCGTAGCGGACCACCTCGAAGTCCGGCAGGTCCAGAGGCGCCAGCAGGTCGTTGTCCGCGTTCAGGAAGACAAGGGAGCCCTTCTCCAGCCCCTCCAGGATTTCAAGCTTCGCTTTGAGAATATTTTCACGGGAGCCGAGGTTTTCGATGTGGTTGACCCCCACGTTGGTGATCAGCGCCGCCGTGGGGCGGCAGACCGAGGTCAGCAGCGACAGCTCCCCTGCGTGGTTCATGCCCATCTCGATGACGGCGGCCGTATCGTCGTCGTCCAGCCGCAGCAGCGTCAGGGGCATGCCGATATTGTTATTGAGATTGCCTTCGGTTTTCAGTGTTTTTCCGCGGCGGGACAAAACGACGGCGATCATTTCCTTCGTCGTCGTTTTGCCCACGCTTCCGGTGAGTGCGATCACCGGAATATCGAATCTCGCGCGGTGCCATGCGGCAAGGTCGCACAGGGCCCTGCCCGTATCCTTCACGATCACGGCGGGCAGGACGGTCTCAAGTTCTCTGCCGATCAGTACGGCAGCCGTGTCGCCTTCCTCCAGCGACGGAACGAACGCATGGCCGTCAAACCTTTCCCCCGCCAACGCGAGAAAGAGCCCGCCCGGTACGGGTTTTCTCGTGTCGGTGAAAACGCCGCTTACCAGAACGTTCTCCCCCATGATCCTGCCGCCGACAGCTTCGGCGGCCGCTTTCAGATCGAATTTTTTCAAAGCATATCACCGCGCGCAGATTTTTTATCGTTTACCGTCGAGGATATCCCGGACGATTTCCCGTTCATCATAATGGATCTTCCCGGAGGCGAGGATCTGATAGGTCTCATGCCCCTTGCCCGCAAGAATCACCGTATCCCCCGCCTGCGCGTAAGAGAGCGCTGCGCGGATGGCCTCGGTTCGGTCCGCCTCGACGAACACGGGGGTCGTACTGCCCTCCAGCCCGGCGAGGATATCGTTGATGATCGCCTGCGGATCCTCGGTTCTGGGGTTATCCGACGTCACGATGATCACGTCGGAGAGCTCCGCGGCGGTCTTTGCCATTTTCGGCCGTTTGGATTTGTCCCGGTCGCCGCCGCAGCCGAAGACCGTCAGGATTCTTCCGGAGGTGATCGGACGCACCGCGGCGAGAATATTTTTCAGCCCGTCTGGCGTGTGGGCGTAGTCGATGATCACCGCATAGGGGGTATCAACGGGCACAACCTCGATCCGGCCCTTCACCCCGTGCACCTTGCCGATGGCGCGAATAACCGCGTCCCGGTCAAAGCCCAGCTCCAGCAGCGCCGCGATGGCGGCCAGGGAGTTGTAGACCGAAAACCCGCCGGGGATCCCCACCGTCACGTGGGCCTTCTCCTCCCCGTGCAGCAGGTCGTACTCTACGCTTTTGGGCAGCATACGAATGGCGGTGGCGGTATAGTCGGCGGGATCGCGCACCGAGTAGGTGACCACCTCGCCGCAGCAGCTGTCCGCCATCAGTTTCCAATAGGGATCGTCAAAATTCAGGACCGCTTTTTTCGTCTGCCCGAACAGCTGCGCCTTGGCGGCGGCGTAGGCGCCGAAGGTGCCGTGGTAATCCAGATGGTCCTGTGTCAGGTTCGAGAAGATGGAGATCTCGAACTCGCAGCCGGCGACTCTTCCCTGCGCCAGCGCCTGGGACGAGACCTCCATCACACAATACCGGCAGCCCGCCTCCGCCATGCGGGAGAACAGCTCGTTGAGGGCGAAGCTCTCCGGCGTGGTCAGGGAGGACGGCTCTTCCTCGCTGCCGATCATGTTTTTCACGGTGCCGATCAGCCCCGACTTCACGCCCAGGGCGTCCAGCGCCTCTTTCACAAGAAACGACGTGGTGGTCTTGCCGTTGGTGCCGGTGACCGCGATCAGCTTCAGGCGCTTCGACGGATGGCCGAAATACGCAGCGCACATCAGGGAAAAGGCGGTGCGGGTGTCCTCGACGATCACCTCGTTCGGGCAGCCAACGCTGTGTTCACAGACGATGGCCGCCGCGCCGTCCGCCACGGCCTGCGCCGCCGCGTCGTGACCGTCGAAATGCTTGCCCCTGATGCAGACGAACACGCACCCGGGGACCACCTTGCGGGAATCGTCCGTAATCAGCTCCACCGCAACGTCGGTATACTCATTTTTTACTTTCAGTTCAGTCAAAAGCTCCTTCAGCTTCATACAACTTCCACCTGTCGGGTTCAGATTTTTCGGGGATACAAGGAAAAAACCGGGGTCAGTTTGTGCTGTCCACAACGCCCACCGCGGTGCGGAAGGATACCGTCACGGTGCTGCCTGCGGGGATCTGCGTGCCTGCCTCGACGCTCTGCATATAAGCGATGGACGAGCCGGAGATCGTGTTGCCGGTCACGCGGATATTCAAGCCCGCCGCGCCGGCGACCCGGCGGACCTCCCGTTTGCTCAGATTCCGGAAATCCGGCACCTCAACGGTCGTATTGCCGTAGTCATAATCGGTATAGAGGATCACCACGCCGCCGTTCATGATCAGGTTCCCTGCCGCCGGCGTCTGGCTGATCACCGTGTCGCCGCTGCCGCGGACCTTGACGGTATAGCCCTGCGCGCTGAGAGTCTTTGAGGCTTCGGAGGCGCTCATACCCACGGTTTCGGGGCACGCCGCCGTCATGAAATCCACTTCGTTTTCGGTATAGGAAGCCTCGATGTTCATGTTCGGCAGGATCTCGCCCAGCACCTGGCTGGCGATGGGGGCCGCGACGTAACCGCCGCCGTGCTGCCGCTCGGGATCCGGCTTGTCGACCACGATGATGATGGAGACCTGCGGGTCGTCCGCCGGCGCGTAACCGGCGAAGGATGCAACGTACTGCCCCTTTTCCTGCAGGTTGTTGGAGGTACCCGTCTTTCCGCACACCCGGTAGCCCGCCACGTAGGCGTTGGTACCGGAGCCGGAATTCACGACCTGCTCGAGCATATCGGTCATTTTCCGGGAGGTATCCTCGGAGATCACCTGCCGCTTGACGGTGGGCTGGGTGATGCTGACCACGTTCATATCGCTGTCCAGCTGCTTTGCCACCACGTAGGGCTGCATCAGCTTGCCGCCGTTGGCGATGGCGCTGACCGCCGTGACTACCTGCAGAGGCGTAACGGAGATGCTCTGGCCGAAGGATGCGCTGGCAAGATCGGACCACGTAAAGGAAACTGCGGGATCGTGATAGGTCACGCCCACCCGCGGCGCGTTCTCGCCAGCGAGATCCACGCCGGTTTTCTCCGCAAAGCCAAAAGACTGAAAATACTTATAATAGAGATCCGCGCCCATCATCTGCCCCACGTTCACCGCGAAGGTGTTGCAGGAGTTCACGAGCAGCGTTTCGGGCGTTTCAAGGCCGTGGGCCGTGGGATTATAGTCTTTGATCGTACGGTCGTGCACGGTGATGGTGCCGTGGCAGTAGTATTCCGTGTTTTCATCGATCACACCTTCCTCCAGCGCGCCGGACACGAGGAATATCTTATAAACGGAACCGGGATAGTAGAAGTCCGCTACGGATTTGTTTTTCCACTGTTCCATGCGCGCGGCGGCCACCGGGTCTTCTTTTTCGGCGTCGGTGCCGTTTTCGCTGAAATATTCTTCAAGTTGCGGGTACAACACGCCGTAGGGGTCGTTCAGATCGTAGTCCGGCAGGTTTGCCACCGCCAGCAGCGCGCCGGTTTTGGGGTTCATCACCACGCCGTACACGTTTTTGGCGCCGGTATCTTCCAGCGCGGTTTTCAGCGCGTCCTCCAGAATGGTCTGGATCTCGGAATCGATG
>CACYHJ010000044.1 GCA_902774165.1 Oscillospiraceae bacterium | reverse complement strand
AAACGGTTTCTTACGGATTTTTCCGCAAGCATCGATCTGTTTATTGCAGAGCAGAACGCCGCGGAGATTGAAACGATCCGGAACCATTTCGGGCAGCCGGATCAGATCGCAAAGGCGTTTTTTGCCCAGGCGGACATCAACGAGATCCGCAAAAAGATCCGGACCAAGCGGCTGCTCGCCGGTTTCCTGATCGCAATCGTCGTTCTGTGGGGCGTTTTTGTCGGTTGGGCGGCGCTGGACAGCATCATCAGCAATCACGGGCACGGGGAGGAAGAACTGATCGTCTTCGGCGAAGGCGAAGTTGTCACCGAAGCCCCGGATGAAATCATAATACAAGGAGAATCAGCATAATGAAAAAAGCAATTATTTGTATTCTTGCGATAATGACCGCTATTTGCATCCCGGTTTCCCTGTCGGCGTCCGCCCTTGAACCGGCGGAGCCGCAGAGCGTCAGTTACACGGAAACATTTGAGGACGGAAGCTACGGGATCGTCACAATCACCGTCTTCCCTGCGCCGACAAGAGCTTCCACCAGCGGACAGAAAAAATACACCTATTACAACGCAAACAACGTAAAACAGTGGACGGTATACCTGAACGGCACCTTTACCTATACCGGGAGCTCGGCGACCTGCACCGCCGCGTCGACGTCCTACTCCATTAACAACAATACGTGGTCTGTAACCAAGGCGGCGGCGTCCCGCAGCGGCGCAACGGCAACCGGGTCGTTTACCGTCAAGAAATACACCGCGGGCGTTGTGACGCAAACGGTCAACAAGACCCTGACGCTGACGTGCTCCGCATCGGGTACGCTCTCCTGAAAAAGCGCAGAGCTGTAAATGAAAATAAGCCGGAAACGCTGCGCTTCCGGCTCTCCGTCCGGTCGTTCCAACCTCAATTTCTTTTTTCATATTTATTAATATGAAAAAACATATTTACAAAACCGTCGGAATGCGGTATGATAAATGCAGAGGAAATGAACATGAACCAGAACAGAGAAGATTTCAAACGCGGCACCGCGGAGCTACTGATTCTGCACCTGCTTACGGGCGCGGACCTTTACGGCTACCAAATCGCGCAGGCGTTTGACGAAAAAAGTAACGGCGAATACACGATGCTCGAGGGCTCGCTTTATCCGATTCTGTACAAGTTGGAGGACGCGGGTCTGATATCGAGTTACATTGTCAAGGCAGGGGTCCGCAGAACGCGGAAGATGTATCACCTTGAAGCCCCCGGAAAAACACATTATGAAACGATCCTCCGGGAATATCTGAACGTGACCAACAACATCTTCCGGATTCTTGACCTGCCGGAGCCGGCGCCGCAGGCGCGCATTCAGGCGCAAAAAAAGGGGCCCGATCCCTCCGCTCAATCATCATAAGTAAAAAGAAAAAATCCCGATTTGCGGGGCGTGGAACGCCCCGCAAATCAGGATTCTTTTTTTATGGAAACACCTTTTCGCCCTCAAGATTTGGGGTTGGGGGGTTGATATGCCGAAGGCATTTTCTTATTTTCCCCGTCGGGGTCCGTTCGTTTGTATTCAAACAGGTCAAGGCGGGAAACGCCCATCGCCCTGAGGCGCTCCGCCGAGGCGGCCTGATCCCGCGGTCTATTGTCTCAAAGATATTTTTCCGCCCAGGCGAGCATCAGGTCCAGCCGGCGCTGCTGCATCTCCTGCGGGGCGGTGCGGATAAAATGCCCCTGCCCTTCATAGGTGATCAGTTCGGCGTCCACGCCGTTTTCCCTGAGCTTTTCATAAAGCCGGACCGAGTTTTCATAGGGCACCACGTTGTCCGCGTCGCCGTGCACCAGGATCGTTGGCGGCGCGTCGGGCGTGACAAGGTCGATGGGGTTCACCCGGGCGAGGGCGGCCCTCGCCTTTTCGCTCCCGATCGTGGCGGCGGTGATGTTTTCGTCCGCCAGCGCGGTGAGCAGCGTGTAGCCGTTATTGCCCGCGCCGGTACCGCCGCCGGCAAAGAGCGTCAGATCCGCCGGGGAGGAGCAGGCGGTCACGAAGGCCACCGGGATCGGGCTGTCCTGACCGTGGGTATAAGAATACAGAAGCGCCAGATGCGCGCCGGAGGAATGGCCCGCCACGATCATTTTCCCCGCGGCGATCCCTTTTTCTTCCAGATAACTTTTCAGCTCTGTCACGGCGGCAAGGATATCGTCGTTCATCTCCGCCGCGCGGGCGTTGTTCGTCAGCTTGCGGTGATCGACGCTCACGCCAACATAGCCGTATTCCGCCGCCTGCCTGCCGTACGCGTCAAACTGCCGCTGGTCGCCGAACATCCAGGAGCCGCCGTGGATCGTCAGCACCACGTTCGCGGTATCGCCGACGTTCTCCGGCAGAAAAACGTCCATATACTGGTTGGACGCGGCGCCGTAACGGATCACCTCGCCGCCCTCGGGCGACGCAGGGGGCGCGGCGAACAGGCCCCGCATCCCGGAGAACAGCGCCGCAAGGGTCAGGAACACGGAAACGATGGTTTTCAGCATAATAAAATCTCCCGTTTTTTATTTCAGCATAGCGGCAGCGGGATCAAAAGTCAAGAACACTTTTTTCGTCCGGCATCCGTTTCTCCACGCGGCGTCGGAGATCTGCCGCCGATTTTACAGAGTATTCATTTTTCGGCCGGAGCACTGAAAGACAGAATCATCATTTTTACGGTTTTTCCGTTTTTTTGCTTTACTTTTTTTGTAAAAAGGGGTATATTGGAATTGAAAATAAATTTTCACAGGAGGTATTTTCATGAAAAAAATCGTAAGTCTGATTTTATGCGTCGTGATGGCGTTTGCCTGCGCGATCCCCGCCTTTGCCGCAGGCGCGAACACCGGCGGCAGCTTCGGCGCCTATGACCGGGTGTTCATTGTGGGCATCGACGGCGCGGGCCGGTTCATCAAAGACGTTGAGACCCCGAACTTTGACCGCATCTTCGCCGACGGCGCGGTGGATTACACCGCCCGGGCGGAAACCATCACCACCAGCGCGCAGAACTGGGGCTCGATCCTCACCGGCGTTTCCTACATGAAACACGGCATGACCAACGAGAGCACCGGCGCCAACGAGCGCGCCTCCGACACGCAGTTCCCCTCGATCTACACCTACGTGCGCAAGGCGTACCCGGAAGCGGCGCTGGCGGGCTTCGGCAACTGGCCCAACATCAACCACGGCATCATCGAGAACGATATCGACGTATATAAAGACAACGTGGGCAGCGACGAGGGCAGCGCGCAGATGGTCAGCGATTATCTGGACGCGGGCAACGCCCCCAAGCTGCTGTTCGTGCAGCTTGACAACGTGGACCACGCCGGCCACAGCCACGGCAGCAAATCCGACGAGTATTTCACCGCAATCAAAGAGGCGGACGCGAATCTGGGTACAATCTACGACGCGGCGGAGCGCAACGGCCTGCTCGAAAACGCGCTGTTCATCGTTGTGGCGGACCACGGCCACACGATGAAGGGCGGGCACGGCGGCCCCACCATGCGTGAAACCAACGTGACCCTTGCCGTCAAGGGCAAGACCGTCGTCAAGGGCGGCAAGATGGACAGCCAGACCCGCAACCGCGACGTTGCCGCCATCGCCCTTTACGCGCTGGGCGTGGAGCGTCCGGAACACATGAGCGCAAGGATCCCCGCGAAGCTGTTCGAGGGCGTCAGGGGCGAAGCCCGGCCCTTCCTGAACGACCCCGACGACGCGATCCTTTCCGCGCTTGCCTGGATCGTCACCCTGATCACGGGGATCGCCGGATAACGGAACCAAACGGCAAAAAGCAGAGCCTCCCGGATCGCGGGAGGCTCGTTTCTATGATACGCTCACCACAGCGTCAGCTCGGCGACGATGGGGAAATGGTCGGAGGGATAATCGCCGTCGATCTTATCGGCCAGGACCCGGTATGAAGAGGAATACCCGCGCCCGTTCAAAAACAGGATATGGTCGATGGGCAGCTCGTTTTCGGTATTCAGCTTGTAATAACCGTGGAAGGTGCCGATCCGGCTCGTTTCGGGGCTGACGGCCATACAGTCGGCAAAGCCGCCGTCCACCAGCGTCTGATAAGCGACGGTATCCGGTTTGCAGTTGAAGTCGCCGGTGATCACCGCCGGCAGGCCCGGCGCGAGTTCCTCAATTTTCTCCAGCAGCAGCGCGGCGGAGCGGTTGCGGCTCTCAATGGAAAGATGGTCCCAGTGGGAATTGAACACCGCGAAGGATTTTCCGCTCGCCTTTTCGGTCAGCACCGCCCAGGAGCAGATGCGGTTATAGCGGGAGCCCCAGGTGCGGGAGGGCGTAGCCGGGGTATCGGAGAACCAGAAGGTGCCGCCGTCCGCGAGGTCGTATTTCTCCGTCAGATAAAACACCGGGGAGTATTCGCCCGCCGTCTTGCCGTCGTCCCTGCCGCAGCCCACCATGGAATACTCCGGCAGAGCTTCCGAGATCCGCGTGATCCAGTCGTGATTTGCCTCCTGCAGGCCGAACACGTCCGGCGCGGCGGCTCTGATTTGCTCCGTGACGCCCGGCGCGCGCTTCTCATGGGAATGGATCAGGTCGTCCACAACATACACGTTGTAGCTCATCACCGAGAGGCTGAGCGTTTCGGCGTCCCTCGGCGGCAGGAGCTGCCCCTGCGTCGGGACGCCGCGGACCCTGCCGAAGGTGCGCAGGATCTGATCGATCAGCGCGCGGAACCAGCGGACGATCTGCCGGAAGAAGCGGCCGGATTCCGGCTCCGCGGGCACAAGGCTGTTGGTGGTGATATCCCGCACGCCGCAGCCGTAATAATTTTCGGCGGTCTCGAGATCGTCCACGGTCCAGACCATGGTTTCAAGGCCCGCTGCCTGAATCGCCCGGACCGTTTCCGGCGGGGTGATATACGAAAAGTCAATGCCGTCGATCCCGTTTTCAAGACAGAAGGCGATGCCGTCCTGGGTGGCGGGGCTTTCCAGCAGATACAGGGGCGTATCGGGCATCAGCGGTCGCACCGCCGTCAGCGCGGCGCGGTCAAAGCTGATGATGATGAAATTCTCCTTTTCCTCCCGGGCGTTCAGGATTGCGGCAAGGGAGCTGTAATCGCCGGAGGGGATGTCCTTGATCTCGATCACGTCGTGCAGGCCGTATTCCTTCAGCACGTCGAGGTATTCCACCAGCGTGGGGGTTTTCAGGTCGGGATAATTCTCAATATTGCTCCCCGCGTCGACGGTATAACGCATCAGCTCGTCGTAGGTCATGTCGGCGATGGCGCCCGTGCCGTCGGTCATGCGGTCGATCGTGGTATCGTGCGAGACCACCCACACGCCGTCGGCGGTCAGATGGATATCACACTCCGCGCCCCAGAAGCCGGCCTCCCCCGCAAGGCGGAAGGCGGGCAGGGTGTTCTCCGGCGCGACGGCGGAATACCCCCGGTGGGCGGTGGCGCGCATGTCGCCGGGCAGGATCTTCGTGGAAGCGTACAGGTAATCCGTCTGCGCGAACGCCGGCAGAAGAAGAGACAGCGACAGGACCAGCGCGAGGAGTACGGACAGTGTTTTTTTCATCATGGCTCACTCCCAAAAAAATATTACCGGTAAATGATAATTCCATTCTACACTGTTTCTTTCTTATTTTCAATTATCTTTCTGTAATTTTTATGAAATCATTTTCGGAAATCAAGAAAGCCCCGGGCTCCGGCGTACGCCGGAACCCGGAGTGTGTTTTATGATCGGATTGCCGTGCATCCGGTTTACGCCGCGTTCGTCTGATCGAGGATCTCTTTGGTGATCTTGTCGAGCCTCGCCGCGACTCGCAGGATCGTCCGCGCGTCGGCGGCCTTGACCTTCGCATCGCCGCTGACGTCGGCAGCGGTTCCATACGCGCCGGTGAGGGGTTCGATCCGAGACGCCGCCCGCAGGGCGGCTCTGGCGTCGACGGCCTTCACGCTGCCGTCTCCGTCCACATCGCCAGGGACGATCACGGTATATTCCGCGCCGCCGGCGGTCTTCACAACCGCGCCGGTGCCGATCTTCGCGCAGGATTCTATTTCTTTACCTTCGGCATCGGTGATTGTGACGCCGTCGCCGAGAAGGTCTTTCAGCTCGTCAGCAGTCTGCCCGGGCAGGACCGTGACCTGCTTTTTCTCCGGGTTCACGATGGCCTTTTCCGGGTCTTTGGATTCAATGTTCTTCGCCGGGATGGGGTCGGTCGCGGTGGGTGTTGCCGTCGTGGTCGAGGCTTCGATTGTCTGAGCCTCGGTCGTCGGGACTTCCGTTGTCGGGACTTCCGTCGCTGTTGGGGTTTCGGTTGTCGGAGCCTCCGTGGTCGGAGCTTCCGATGTCGGAGCTTCCGATGTCGGAGCTTCCGATGTCGGGGCTTCCGTTGTCGGGGCTTCCGATGTCGGGGCTTCCGTGGTAGGTGCGTCCGTCGTCGGGGCCTCCGTCGTTGGGGCCTCCGTCATTGGGGCCTCCGTCGTCGGGGCTTCCGTGGTAGGTGCTTTCGTGGTAGGGGCTTCCGTCGTCGGGGCCTCCGTCGTCGGAGCCTCTGTGGTCGGGGGTTCCGTTGTGGTCGGAGGGTCCGTTGTGGTCGGAGGGTCCGTTGTGGTCGGGGGGTCAGTCGTGGGCGGTTCTGTTTCAACCGGCAGGGCTTCGATCGGCCCTATCCGGACCGCGCCGCAGTCTTTGCAGGTGTATCGCTTTTCTCCCGCTACGCCGGGAGTGGGCTCTTTTATGATTTCTCCGTTGCCCCATTTGTGCGCGGCGATTTCAAAATGCGTCGGATCGTTCGCGCAGATCCGCTGATGCTTTTTCTCATCAAGCTTCGTCCAAGCGCCGTAGCTGTGGCCCAGTTTCGGGACCGCTTCGGTCTTCGTCGCGCCGCAAAGGGTACATGTATACGTTTTTACGCCCGCAGTCGTGCAGGTCGCTTTTTTCGTTACTTTACCTGTGTTCCACGTGTGCTCGGTATGAACATCGTCAAGGTACTCAAACAGATACGCGTACTGGTCCGCGAACGCTTCGACGGCGGAACCGCGGAAGCCGTAGATCGTCGCCGTGATCGGGATACTGTTTAAGGCAAAGGAACAATCTTTATTATAAATATATACCGAATTCAGCGAAGTGCAGCCGAAGAATGCGGAATCGCCAATCGTCTTTACGCTGCCTGGAATCGTTACGCCAGTCAAACCGGAACAGCCGGAGAACGCGGAATCGCCGATGCTTGTCACGCTGTCCGGGATCGTCATGTCCGTCAGACCATCGCAACCGCAAAAAGTGCCATTTCCGATTCTTGTCACACAGTTCGGTAGCGTAAAACTTGTCAACCCGCTGCAGCCATAAAACGCGTAATTACCGATACTCTTCACACTGTTCGGAATCGTGATACTCGTCAGACTGGTACAGTTCTCAAACGCTGAACTGCCGATACTTGTCACGCTGTTTGGAATTATGATCGAACTCAGCCCGCTGCAGCCGGAAAACGCACCGCGAAGGATATTACCTCCGGTAACGGTAACGTTCTTCAAAGACGAAGGAATATAATATGTGTTTGACGTTGTCGAAGACGTGCTGCTGCCGTAATAATCCTGCGATGTTCTGACTCCACCGGTATAGCTGTTTGTGCCGAAAAGATAACCAAGAGGATACTGATAGGTGTCGTTCGCGGTTTTGATACTGTCGCCAACAAATGGAATCGTGATCGATTCCAAAGAGGAACAGCCGGAGAACACTGCGCTGCCGATGCCCGTCAAACTGTCCGGAATTGTGACCTTACGCAGTTTTTTGCACTCGGACAAGCTAATGGAACTGATGGAAGTAGCGCCGTCCTCAATTACGATCTCAAAAATCAGATTTTTATATTCCTGCCATGGAATCGATTCGGCAGCTATTACAGGGATCACGCCCCTACAGGTGACTGTCATCACACAGGTCCGACGATCAAAGCTCCACGTAAGTCTCCCATAAGAACCAGAGTATGTATTTTCCTCGTCTGTGCCGTCGATCAATCCGTACAGCAATCCATTGGATTGTGCGTATGATGCGGTATAAGAGTCTTTATAACAGAGTATTGTGCCGAGAATACCGGAAAACGCAGAGCTGCCGATACTAGTCACACTGTCCGGAATCGTAATGCTCTCCAGCTCAGCGCAGTCTTCAAACGCGGAACTTCCGATGCTCGTCACGTTGTCCGGGATCGTAATACCCGTCAGTCCGCTGCAATTATAAAATGCGTAATCGCCGATGCTCGTCACACAGTTCCCGATTGTGATGCTCGTCAACCCGCTACAATCGCAAAACGCGGAACTGCCGATACTCGTCACGCCATCCGGAATCGTAATACTCATCAGTCCGCTACAACCGAAAAATGCATAATCGCCGATGTTTATCACGCCATCCGGGATCGAGATACCCGTCAGTCCGCTGCAATTATAAAATGAGTAATCGCCAATGCTCGTCACGCTGTCCGGGATCGTGATACTCGTCAAGCTGCTGCAATTATAAAATGCACCGTAAAGGATATTACCGCCGGTAACGGTTACGTTCTTCAGAGATGACGGAATATAAAAAGTGGTTGACGTTGTCGAAGACGTGCTGTTTCCGTAATAATACTGAGTTGTTTTGACGCCGTTGGTATAACTGTTTGTACCGAACAAATAACCGAGAGGGAACTGATCATTGTCATTAGCGGTTTTGACGCGGTCACCGATAAACGGAAGCATAATTGATTCCAACGAAGAACAGCCGGAGAACACCGCTCTACCGACGCTCGTCACACTGTCCGGGATCGTGATACTCGTCAGCCTGCGGCAGCCGGAAAAAGAGGAATCGCCGATGCTCGTCACACTGTCCAGGATCGTAACACTAGTCAGTCCGCTACAACCGAAAAATGCATGATCGTAGATGTTTGTCACGCCGTCCGGGATCGTGATACCCGTCAGTCCGCTGCAATTATAAAATGCGTAATCGCCGATGCTCGTCACGCTATCTGGGATCGTGATGCTCGTTAGCCCGCTACATTTATAAAATGCGTAATCGCCGATGCTCGTTACGCTGCCATCCGACGGAATGATACTATTTTTACAGCCGCAAATAAGCTTTTTCGATTCTGTTTCGATTATGCAATTCCCGGAGGAATGAAATTTCGTATTGTCATTCGAAACTATGGTTCTTTCCAGCCTGCGGCAGCCGGAAAAAGAGGAATCGCCGATGCTCGTTACGCCGTTCCCGATTGTGAGGCTTGTCAACCCACTGCAATTATAAAATGCGTAATCGCCGATGCTCGTTACGCCGTTCCCGATTGTGAGGCTTGTCAACCCGCTGCAATTATAAAACGCGCCGTATAGGATATTACCTCCGGTAACAGTAACGTTCTTCAGAGATGACGGAATATAATAATTGGTTGACGTTGTGTAAGATACATCGCTGCCATAATAATACTGCGTTGTTCTGACTCCACCGGTATAGCTGCCTGTGCCGAACAGATAACCGAGAGGATGCTGAAAAGTGTCGTTCGCGGTTTTGATACTGCCGCCGACAAACGGGATCGTGATCGATTCCAAAGAGGAACAACTGGAGAATACGGAGCTGCCGATGCTCGTCACGCTGTCCGGGATCATCACGCTTGTCAAACTGCTGCAGCCGAAAAACGTAAAACTGCCGATGCTCGTCACGCTGTCCGGGATCGTCACACTCGTCAGCCCGGTGCAGCCGGAAAAAGAGGAATCGCCGATGCTCGTTACCCCGCTGATGATAACAACACTCTTAATAGGATAGTTTCCTTTCCAAGGGCTACTACTGTGAATATAATCATACATACTTCCTGTCCCGTCAATTGTCAGCGTCCCGTCGCTGTCCAGCGTCCAGGTAAGATTATCCCCTTGGTCACCACAGGTGCCGCTGTCCACGATCGTCGCAGCCTGCGCAGTCACCGCAGGGAAACCGACGAAATGCGCTGTTAATACAGCCGCGATCAATAAGACGCAGCAAATACACAACGTTAAAATGCTTTTTCTTGTCTTCATACCGAAGCCCCTTTTCTTTATTTTTCCGCCGATACTCTGATATGCTAATTCAATAGATCCAATTTCATCCGAATCCTTTCACATGTGTCGTCTGTTTTTTTATTCTAATAATCATAACTGAATAATTCAACCCGCCGGGAACGAAACTGCCGATTTGGGGAACGAAATGAACGTTTCAGCCTGTTCTGAGCCGTCCGACGCGCTTTTTATTATTAACGGTTTGCAAAAACAAAAAAGTGCGCAGCCGGAGCCGCGCACCGAAAAATACACAGCTCCGATTTCTGCGGCACAATTTCTCCACGCACTACAGGTATGCGGGAAAGGAGCATGCAATTTACCGGGGTAAAAATACACACCCGTAGTACAATAATGCTGAATATGAAATTGTGCCGCAAGATCATTCTACCATTTTCCGTCGCAAAACACAAGCCGTTTTTTTATGTTTCAGAAGATAGAATCAATTGCAGCAACCTATTTCCCAAAAATAAAAAATCTTGATTTTGGGAAACAGATTTGTTTTCCGACGCGCTCCCCCGCTTGAAAAACATCCGTCGATATGTTAAACTGTTTCCATATAGATTTTCCGAAAGGATCACCCCATGAAATCACTTCTCAAATATTTCCGCGGGCTGCGGCTGGCCTGCGTTCTCGCGCCGGCGTTCAAGCTGACGGAGGCGCTTTTGGAGCTGTTCGTGCCCGTACTGGTCGCCCGGATGATCGACGTCGGCATCTACGGCGACGGCGGGAACCCGTACATCATAAAACAGGCGCTTCTGATGCTCGCCCTGGGCGCGGCGGGGCTTCTTTTAGCAGTCACGGCGCAATACTTCAGCGCGAGGGCCGCCACGGGCTTTTCCCGGCGGATCCGCAGCGCCGCCTATGAAAACGTTCAGACCTGGTCTTATTCCCAGCTGGATTCCTTCGGCGTCCCCTCCGTCATCACCCGGCTCACCGGCGACTGCGACCGGATCCAGTCCGGCGTGAACCTGACGCTGCGGCTTCTGCTGCGCTCCCCCTTCGTGGTGTTCGGCTCGGTGATCGCGGCGCTTTCCATCGACCGGCAGAGCTCCCTTGTGTTTTTCGGCGCGGTGCCGGTTCTGATGCTCATCGTGTTCGGCGTAATGCTGGTCAGCATCAAGCTTTACGGCAAAGTACAGAGCTATCTCGACAAAATCACGAAATCCGCCGAGGACTGCTCACTCCCTCCACCTATATCGTCATCAACGCGGCGACGGTGCTGCTGATCTGGGTCGGCGCGCTGCGGGTGGACGGCGGGAAGCTGACTCAGGGCGAGGTGGTGGCGCTGTATAACTACATGGCGAAGATCCTTGTGGAGCTGATCAAACTGGCGGATCTGATCATCACCATCACCCGCGCCCTCGCCTCGGCGAAGCGGGCGGCGGCGCTGATCGACACGAAGGGCGAGGACGAAAACGGCGTCGCCTCCGTCCCCGCGCCGGTCGCCGGCGCGCCGCTGATCGAATTCCGGGACGCGGGGCTTACCTACCGCGGGTCCGCGGAGCCGGCGCTGGAGCATATCAGCTTTACCGCGGACCGGGGCGAGCGGATCGGCGTGATCGGCGGCACCGGCTCCGGCAAGAGCTCCCTTGTGTCGCTGATCCCCCGTTTCTATAAAAACGACGGGGGCGAGGTCCTTTATTCCGGCGTGCCCGCCCAGGAGCTCCCCGTCGGCGCGATCCGCGAGAGGATCGGCGTCGTGCCGCAGCATACCGCCCTGTTCCGGGGCTCCGTGCGGGATAATATCCGCTGGGGCAAGCCCGACGCGACGGACGATGAGATCCGCGAAGCCCTCTCGGCAGCTCAGGCCCTCGACTTCGTCGAGGCCAAAGAAGGCGGGCTTGACTTTATGATACAGGAGAACGGCTCGAACCTCTCCGGCGGGCAGAAGCAGCGGCTCGCGATCGCCCGCGCGCTGGTGAAAAAGCCGGAGATTCTGATTTTAGACGACAGCTCCAGCGCTCTCGACTACGCCACGGATCTGAAGCTCAGGCAGGCGCTCTCACAGCTTGATTCCGCGCCCTGCGTGTTCACCGTGTCCCAGCGCACCGTCGCCGTGCGGGACTGCGACAGGATCCTCGTTCTCGACGACGGAAAACTCGCCGGGACCGGGACCCACGACGAGCTTCTGAAAAACAACCCGATCTACCGCGAGATCCACCTCTCGCAATACCCGGAGGAGGCGGAGAAGCGATGAAAAAGAACAACAAAGGCATGCTGCGCCGGGTGTTCGCCTACATCGGCAGATACAAGGCGCCGACGATGCTTTCCCTGATTTTTTCGTTCGTCTCCGCCGCGCTGATCCTGCTTTTGCCGGTGATCTTCGGCGATATGATCGACCTGATCGCCGGCCCGGAAAAAGTGGATTTCAAGGGGATGCTGCCGCTGATCGTACGGGCGGGGATCATCATCGCCGCGACGGCGGTTTTGCAGTGGCTGCAGAATTTTCTGAACAACAAGATCACCTCCGACGTGGTGCGGGATATCCGCATCGACGCGATGGATAAGATCGGGCGGCTGCCGGTCGCCTACCTCGACGCGCACCCCCACGGGGATCTGATCAGCCGGGTGGTCTCCGACACCGACACCCTCTCCGAAGGGCTTCTGCTGGGCTTTTCGCAGCTGTTCTCCGGCGTTACCACCATTCTCGGCACACTGATCTTTATGTTTTCGCTGAACGTGAAAATGACGCTGTGGGTGGTGGTGATCACCCCCCTGTCGCTGTTCACCGCCCGGTTCATCGCACGGCACACCCACGATATGTTCCTGAAGCAATCGCAGACGAAGGGCGCGCTGACCGCTTTCATCAATGAACGGCTGGGGAACCAGAAAACCGTGAAGGCCTTCGGGAAAGAGGCGGACAGCGCGGAGGAATTCCGGCGCAAAAACGACGAAATGACGGGCTTTTCCCTGCGGGCGATCTTTTTCTCGTCCCTTGTGAACCCCACCACGCGGTTTGTCAATTCCGTCGTCTACGCCGTCGCCGCCCTCACCGGCGCGCTGGCGGTGCTGGCGGGCGGCGGGGCGCTGACCGTGGGCGGCTTCACCTGTTTTCTCAGCTACGCGACACAGTACACGAAGCCCTTCAACGATATCTCCTCCGTCATCACCGAGCTGCAGAACGCTCTCGCCTGCGCAAAGCGGGTGTTCGAGCTGATCGACGCGCAGCCGGAGAGCGCGGACCATACAGCGGCATCTCTTGACACCGCGGCGGGCAGAGTGGAGTTCAAAAACGTCAGCTTCTCCTATGACAAATCGAAAAAATTGCTGCAGGAGATCAGCTTCACCGCCGCCGCAGGGCAGCGTGTGGCGATCGTGGGCCCCACGGGCTGCGGGAAGACCACGCTGATCAACCTGCTGATGCGCTTTTACGACGCGGACGCGGGCGATATCCTGATCGACGGAAAAAGCATTTACGCAATGCCCCGCGAGACGCTGCGGCGGCAGTTCGGCATGGTGCTGCAGGAAACCTGGATCAAGAACGCCTCGATCCGCGAGAACATCACCGTCGGAAAGCCGGACGCGACGGACCGGGAAATAAAAAACGCCGCGAAAATGAGCGGCGCTTACAGCTTTATCAAACGGCTTCCCAAGGGCTTTGACACGGTCCTGGGCGCGGACAGCGACGGGCTTTCCGAGGGGCAGAAGCAGCTTCTGTGCATCACCCGCGTGATGCTCGCCCCCGCGCCGATGCTGATCCTCGACGAGGCGACCAGCTCCATCGACACCCGCACGGAGCTGCTGGTGACCGCGGATTTCGACCGGCTGATGAAGGGGCGCACCTCGTTCATCGTCGCACACCGCCTCTCCACGATCCGGAACGCGGATCTGATCCTCGTCATGAACGAGGGGAACATCATCGAGCAGGGCACCCACGAAAGCCTGCTGGCAAAAGGCGGGTTTTACAGGAAGTTATATGAGAGTCAGTTTGAGAAGTAAATTCTGATTTATCGCGAAGCGATAAATCAGAATTTACAGTCTCGAGACTCGAGTCCCGAGACCCAAGGTACAAACTTAAAGTCTGTGCGACTCGATGAAAACTGAGATAAACCGAGGCTTTTTTATCGTAATCCTTCTCGGATTTCAGCGCCTCGAGACTCTGGTCTCGGTACTCGGGACTTAAATTCTGATTTATGCGCTCGCGCATAAATCAGAATTTTTTATACGTCAATAATCACCTGGCGGACCACGCCGTAGATGCTGGCCTCGCCGTTTTCAAACTGGATGGCGGGAATGATGATGGGCTGGTAATTGGAATTCGCCGGCGAGAGGATCACCGTGCGCCCCTGCTGGGAAAAGATTTTCAGCGTCGCTTCGTCGCCGTTGACCCGGCAGGCGACGATCTCCCCGGGCATGGCGGTGGCCTGCTTGCGGATCACCACCTTGCACCCGTCGGGGATGCCTTTGCCGATCATGCTGTCGCCGTGTACCCGCAGCGCGAAATAATCCTCCGGGTTCGGCAAAAGCACGGGCTGGTAATCGATGATCTCCGCCGCCTCCACCGTGGGATACCCCGCCGGGATCTCGCCGTAAACCGGGATCACGCCCGTGACCGCGACTTTTTCCTCCGGCTCATCCTTCTTCACCGCATTAAACACGTCCAGCGGAACGCCGAAGAATACCGCGATCCGGCTCAGCGTGGTCAGGTCCGGCCGGCGCTGCCCCCGCTCGTACATGCTGATGGTGCTGAAGGAAAGCCCCAGCTCTTCCGCAAGCTCCCCCTGCCGGTATCCCTTTTCGATCCGCAGTTCCCTGAGTTTTTTTCCGAATTCGTTCATCTCGCACACTCCCGTATGATTATTTTCGGTTCTCTGATTCTATTATATATACAATTTGTGAAATTGTCAAGAGGTTTTTCGCAGAAACAGAAAATTTGTTCGATTATTTTCGCAAAATCCCTTGACAAAGATGCACGGTATGTGCTATTCTTTAATTGCACGGGACGTGCACAACGCGTTGCATACTACGAAATCGAAAGGAATTATAAGATGAACAAGAAAGGCAATCACCCCAGCGAATACGAAGCCCGCGGCACCACGCCGCACATGAGAAGGACCCTGACCGGGATGCGACTGAGAGCCCTGCGCGGCACTACGCCGCAGTACAAGATCGCCGAACGGATCGGCGTTTCGGTCTCCTGCATCTCCATGTACGAATCCGGCCGCAGAACCCCCGGCGACGAGAAAAAACGGCGCCTGGCGGATCTCTATTCCAAATCGGTGGAAGAGATCTTTTTTGCCGACTGAATGCACGAGCCGTGCATTTTTTCAACCGATAAGACAACGCGCCGGAGGGAAAAACTCCGGCGCGGGAAAGAAGGCTTGCAACTTGAGCACCATCGAATATCTTGAACAGGTGAAAAACCACAACGACCGGATCGCGCTGCTGCGGCAGGAGATCGAGGAGATCACCGCGCGCACGCAGGAGCTTTCGGCGATGAGCTACGGGCAGACGAAGGTCCGATCCTCCGGCAGGGAGGACCGGATGGACCTACTGCTGGACAAGCTGAACGAGAAAACGGAGTGCTGCCGGCAGAAGATCCTGCAGCTGGACGAGCTCATCTGCGAGACGGCGGACGAGATCGCCCGGCTGGATAATCTCGACGAGGTCATGTGCCTTATGCTCAAATACGTCCGGCTGATGCCCTGGAAAGACGTCGCCGAGGTCATGGGGATCTCGGAGCGGCACCTGCGGCGCATCCGCGACCGGGGCGTGGAGCATCTGGAAAAACTCAGAGAGGGGCATTGATTTGCGGGGCGCAAAAGCGCCCCGCAGTTCATTGGATGATTTTATTGGAACGAGTCCCGCTTCTTTCAGGCGCCGAACGGTTCCGTCGGAGGCGGAGGCTCGGTCCCGCCGCCGGACGGCTGCTCGTATTTCGCCCGTTTTTCCGCCTGATACGCGGCGATCGCCGCCTTGTCCGGCTCCCGGATCTCCATGGACCTTTCCAGATTATCCGCCTCGCTTACAAAATCCGCGTCCCAGCGGGCAAGATAATGCAGATACTGGCTGTCGGCAAAAATCGGCGCGGGAGAAGCGCATGCGGCGCGAAAACGCCGGATCACTTCGGATTCGTCAAGGTTCTCGTTGTTGATCTTCTCTTCCAGCGGGACGCATCCGTATTCGCAGCCGCCGATCAGAGAGCCGTCCTGCCGGGCGTAAGCGACGAACACATAATACCTTCCCTCCTCCGGGATCAGATCATGTTCAAACAGCTCGATATATCTTCCGTCCGCGGTGACCCCTCCGCCCTTGAAGAACGGGATCTTCGTATTTTTCAGCAGATTTCCCTTGAGGTTCTCGACGACCTCGATTTCAAGGTAAGTCATCGCCTCGTTCCTGATATCGCCAAGCTCCGCCGGCGTCGCGTCCTTGTTGAATTCCGTCTGGTAGTCGACCGCCCGGAGCACCTTCGCAGCGAATACGTAGCTCATGCCGGCAACCAGCTCGCGGGGCTCGGAAAGATCGTAAAGATTGTTTCCCGCGACCGTTCCCGTCCGCAGCGCGGACAGGTCTTTCTTTTCGGGGCAGAGGACCGTTCCGCCGGTCTCGATCCCGGCCGAGATCCGCAGAGCGCGCCGCGCGTCGTCCGTGCGGACAAATCCGTCGCCGGTAACGTCCGCGATCGCGAGCTCCCGCAGCGTACAGAGCTTTTCCACGCTTGCGGCGTGGCGCAGAATGGCGCGCGCGTCCCCGGTGCGGACGAAACCGTCTTCGTTGACATCGCCGGCAAGAGAAGCGTCGGGCTGCGTTTCCGCCATGGAATCAATCGCGGGGACGGGGGCAAGATCTGCGCACATGATGCTGACGACCCTGTCCAGACCGGCGATCCGGCCCATGTTCGCCTTTGTCGCGCTGCATTCGATCACCGGGCAGAGCGTCATGATTTCCGCGTCGTCCGCAAGGCCCTTGAGGTTTTCCGCGTATTCGCCGACAACGCGCGTATAGTATTCCTCCGCGGCCTGCGTCAGGCGGGCCCTGTAATCCTTCCACTGTGCGCCGTCTCTGCCGTCCGGCTGACGGAGCGTGGATTCGTCGAATTCATAATCCAGCCAGACGTCGATATGAAAAACGTCGCCGTCTTCCGCCGTTTCAAGCATTCCGGCGAGCTGCGGGTCGATCTTCCCGGACGCGTCCGCGGCAAGAACGCCGAGACCGGAAAGCCCGAGCAGCATCAGGACCGCATGCAGCGCCGCGGCCGCTCTCATTGCTGTCTTATTCATGAAAAGTCCTCCTTTTGTCATTTTTATAAGTGATCTGAAATCTTATCCGTAGGCAAGAAATTCGGCCCCCGTCCGCACAAGGATCAGATTGCCGTCCGTGCGGCAGGCAAACACCTGTCTGCCGTCCATGGCAAAGCCCAGCGCGTCGCCGACCATTTCCGGCGTCACCCTGACGTCTTCCTGCAGTTCGTATCTGTATTCGCCGAAATCGGCAAACTCAATATAGAACACGGGGTCGGTAACGATATTCGGCTCCGTCGTCGGGTCGGTAACGGTATTCGGCTCCGAGGTCGGTTCGTCGACCGTATTCGGTTCCGTCGTCGGGCCGGTGATGATATTCACCGCGGTCGGGGAATCGGAAACCGCGGTCGGGGCGACCGAATTCAGCAGCTCGGACGCCGGTTCGCTCGTCGGTTCCGATGAGGGAACGGCGGTCTGCGACGCGGTCGGGCTGACCGTCGGGACAGTCGGCTCCGCCGTCGTAGGCGCAGAGGTCGGAACTGTCGCGGGCGGTTCGGTCGGCGCTGCCGAGGACGGTTCCGCGGTGGGCACGGTTGACGGCAGCGTCGTCGGTGAAGTTGTCGGAACCGTTGACGGGCTTGTCGTCGGCGCGGTCGTCGGAATGACCGTCGTCAAAACAGGGACGGAGCTTCCGGACGACGCTTCCGTCTCGGGCGCGTCGATGATGTCCGTCGGCGCGGCGGTGGATTCCGTAACCGTCGGGTCGGTCTGCGTCGAGACGATCCCGTTGTGCGGCGAAAGGGGGATTTCCGGCGTTCTCTTTGCGTTCATCACGAGCAGCCCCGCGACCGCCGCGGCTGTCGCCGCGCTGACGGCGACGGAAATCCAATAGACGCGCTTTTGCTTTTTCGGCGGCGCTTCTGCTTCCGCGATCAGCGCGTCGTCCACATGGCTCATCGCTTCAAACAGCGGATTCATACCGAAAATCCCTCCTTTCTCAAATATTCTTTCATTTTCTTCTTCACCCGGTTCAGCATGACGGAAACCGCCGGTTCCGAGGTTCCCAGCGCCGCGGCGATCTCGCCGACGCTGTCGCAATGGAAATACCGGCGGAGGAAGACGTATCGGTTCCGCTCCGATTCCCCTTTCAGAAACCGGTCCAGCGCCCCGGCAAGCTCCTGCGCGTCGACCTGCTGTTCGGCAGTATCGGGCGCCGGCAGGATTTCCGCCAGCTCCTCCAGCGGGATCGGCGGGGCGGCGCGCTTCCCGGCGGCGCGTTTTTTCAGTTTGTCGCATGCGAGATACCGCACGGTTTTGAACAGATACGCCTTGAGATGCTTCGGTTCTTCGCGCTCAAAGCTGTTCCACAGTGCGAGATACGCGTCGTTCAGGACTTCCTCCGCGTCCTCTTCGTTCTGCAGCAGTCGCAGCGCCAACCGGCGGCACGCCTCGCCGTAGTTTTCCTCCGTTTCGCGGATCGCGTCCTCGGACCGCGCCCGGTAAAGCGCGGCAATCGCGGCTTCGTTCACAGATGATCATCCTTCGTTTTTGAGGTCCTCACCCATTATGTCGGAATTCAGAGGGAAATCTTAACAGGGATTGTCAAAAAAATATTATTTCGCAAGAAAAAAATCCGCAAAAAAACAGAGGGCTGCCGCATCAAGGTTCGGCAGCCCCCCGGAAAAAAGGATACAAAAAAGATATGGTATCTTTGACTGAGCCGTACGCCGATCGCCCGGCTCATCCCACTGCGTCGCGCAGGTTCCACAAAAAGTTATACGCCGCGCAGAGGAAGCGGACGATATGGACAAACAGACTGTTTCCGGTGTAGGTATAGCAGAAGCAGCGCGCGCCGTGGATCGCGCCGGTCGGCGCGGCGGGGACGGTCGCGGGTTCCGTTGTCGGCTCCGTCGCCGGCTCTGTCGTGGGATCGGTCGGCTTCGGTTCAGTGACGGGTTCCTCCGGCTCGGTGACCGGCTCGTCGGGGACGAGCAGCGGCTTTTCCTCATGGCCGGAGATATACTGTCCGCAATCGTTGCAGTAGACGCCCGCGGTGTAGCCGTGCTCGGTGTAAGTGGAATTCGTTTCCGCCACGTCGACGGTGTTTTCGTGCACGTCCGGCGCGATGGGCGCGGTTTCCGTAAACCGGTCGGGGAACGCCGCGTCGCAGCCGCTCTCGGCACAGACGAAGGATTCATAATATCCGGCGCCGTGGACGCAATTCGCGGTCACCTCATCACCTCGCGCGGAAAAGACCGGCGTATGGTCGACCGCCTCGTAATGGACGACCGCGCCGCCGTTCGTCAGACCGGCGTTATTTTTGCCAATGATGATCCCGCTCCATTCGGACCTTGTGCCGGGATAGAACACGTATTTCAGCGCGTCGCATTCATAGAACGCCTTTTCCATGATCCGCTCCGTTCCCTGCGGAATGACGATGCGCTCCAGCGCGGTGCACCGCTGGAACGCCGTCCCCTGAATCATTTTCAGATCCGCCGGGAGCTGAACGTCCGTCAGGGATTTGCAGGCGAAGAACGCGGAAGAGCCGATGGTCGTTACGTGCTGCGGGATCTCGATGCTCGTCAGCTTCGCCTGCGTGAACGCGCCAACCGGGATCTCCGTCAGGTTGGCAGGGAGCCGGACGGACGAGAGCGCGAAGCAGCCGGAAAACACATATTTGCCCATCGTGGTCACACTGTCGGGGATCTCGACGCTCTCAAGCAGCCGGCAGCTATCGAACGCTCCCAGAGAGATCGTGGTGAGGCTCTGCGGGAGGACGATCCCGGTGATCGCGGTGCCGCTGAACATATAGTCGGGGATCCGGGTATAACCCTCCGGCAGCGCAAAGGTACCGGAAAGCCCGGAGTCTGAAAACACAAAGGTCCCAAAGTGCGGCTGCGTCTCCGGCAGCGTAACCGTCTTCATGCCGGAGCACCCCTTGAACGCCTGGTTGCTGATCTCCGTCACGCTTTCGGGAATGACGACGCCGTCAAGCGCCGCGCAGTCCATAAAGGCCGAATCCCCCACGGTCGTAAGGTATTCGGGCAGAATGATCTGCGGGAGCGACGCGCACCCCTTGAACGCGCCGTCGCCGAGAACGGAAAGGCTGTCCGGCAGAGATACGCTCACGACGTTTTCCGCCTGATGGAACAGATAATTTCCGACGCGCGTGATCCCCTCGCCGACCACGATGTTTTTGATCGAGGCGTTGCTGCGGAACGGGTTGACGCTCGCCGTGGTGGTGACGGCGTAATCAACGGTCGATCCGGTTCCGCTCAGCGTCAGCGTTCCGTCGCCGTCCAGCGTCCATGCGATATTGTCGCCCTCCGCGCCGCAGACGCCGCTCGCGACGATATCCGCGGCGGTTGCCGAAAGCGGCAATCCTGCAAGAAGCAGCAACGCCGACAGAATCAGTGAAATCACTTTTTTACCTGCCATATTTATTACCTCCGAATATTATTCGACAACAAATTTAAAACCGTTCTCTTTTGCGTAAGTCTCGGCATAGGACCCCGCTTCGCCACGGATCGTTACCTTCCTTGTCTGATAAAACGCGCTGCGGTCGATCTCCGTTACGGACGCGGGAATATAGATCTCTTTCAGATTCCGGCAATCCTGGAACGCGGCGCCGATTTCGGTCACTGAGCCCGGCAGGACGACGTGATCCAAAAACATGCAGCTGCCGAAAGCGCCGTCGTTGATTTGCTTAACTCCCTTACCGAAACGGACTTCCGTGAGCGCGTAACACTGAGAAAACATCCCGTTTGATACTGCTTCAAGCGCGTCGGGCAGATTGACGACCGTGAGCTTATAACAATAATTAAAAGCTCCGCTCCCGACGTATTTCACCCTGCGCCCGATATTGGCGACGCGGAGCGAGGTCGAGTACGCAAACGCGTCTTCGCCGATGTATTCCACGGTATCGGGGATCGTGAGCTCGGTGACATTCGAGGAATTGACTCCCCGCTCGGGCGCATAGAAAGCCGTTACGCCGACGACTTTATATCCGTTGACAGACTCCGGGATCTTTGCGGTTGTCAACGAAACTTGTGAGTCGATGACCGACGCTGTTTTATTTTGATAAAGCGCATACTGTATGCCGTCGACAAGGATCACATCGTCAAGGCGTTCCCTGATCTGTTCCGCCTTTTTGGTCCATGCGGCGATATCTCCGCCGTTTTCCCGAACATTTTTAAGCTGTTGCTCGGAAATATAATCATAATACTCCTCGTATTCCGGCTCGCTCTCAAAAACATACGGAGCGTCAAGATCGACGCTCGGAGCTGTCGGCGTCGCAGGTTCCGTACGTTTCATGGGATTGACCCCGATTGCGGACATAATCATGAATAAGGTCGCAAACAATAAATTGATGAACTGACTGACAAAAAAGCTCATTGAACTCATCGGTAATACTCCTTTCGGTATTTGTATCTTGCCTGCCGGACGGTTGCCCGGCATAT
Organism: Oscillospiraceae bacterium; assembly: GCA_902774165.1. GTDB lineage: Bacteria > Bacillota > Clostridia > Oscillospirales > Acutalibacteraceae > RGIG2774. Next base: position 710 of record CACYHJ010000044.1, on the reverse strand, counting down.
CACCATGATACACCATGCTCCGTCCGTTTTGGGCAGTTCGGTAAAAGTGATATCAAAAACGATAAAAACGATACAAATTTCCCCGGATGATCCGTATTTTACAGGATCACCGGGGGATCGTCCGGCCTTACTCCTGCGGCTGAGCAAGACCGATCTGTTCCAGAATCTCCTGCTGGCTTTTCCCGCTGAGGGTCGCAGCGAAGCGGGTAAAAACGTCGATCACGGCAAGAAACCAGCCGATCAATACCATCGGAAACGCCATCATACAGAATTCACCTCCGTTTCATTGATATGATACGGAACGGGCCGACTGTTTATTTGATATTATACTCAATATATTAGGCATAGTCAAGAGATTAAGTATGATAATCTGTAAACGGTGAGAAAAATGATCAGCTATGAACCGTTTTACCAGACGCTTCTCAAAAAGAACGTTACCGAGTATTATCTGATTTTTCATGAAGGCTTTTCCGCAAATACCTTTCACCGGATGAAGCACGGCAAAGACATCAGCACCCGGACGCTGGACGCGCTGTGTTTTGTGCTGGATTGTCAGGTGGAGGATATTATAAAATATGTAAAAGAATAAATCCGCAGGGTCCGCAGCGCGTTTCGCCGCTATACCGCGTCGATCACTCTGTACAGATCAATCGCGTTTCGCAGGGAATTCCCTGCGATTTTTGTTTCCAGCGAAAGAACGTAACCGTCGC
>CACYHJ010000043.1 GCA_902774165.1 Oscillospiraceae bacterium | reverse complement strand
ATCTCAAGGGTAACGGCGCACCCGTCGTCAAGCGCACGGCACAAATCCTGCAACATCGAATCACTGGATTCGACGTATCCCCCGACTTTTCCGAATTCAATATCCGTAAAGAACCCGCCGCCTTCAACAGAGTTTGTATAACTGCTTAGATTAGCCCCATAACGATTCTCATCGTTGCCCGAGAAAAGGTAGTCAAGAACTCTCGCCGCTGTAAAACCACTGGCTCCCGTATCGATAAAATTATTTCTAAGGTAGGCGACGACAGCGTCTTCGACGCTCGGATAAATCACTGTCTCACCGTTAATATTCATTCTTTGGCTGAACCCGGCCTGTTGTGCCCAGCCCGTGTAAGCCAGCATATTGGCGACCGTGCCAACCCAACCGGCGCAATCGGCGGCTTCGGCGTCGTAGATCACGCTATCGTTGACGCCTGGAGCATAACTTGTACCGGGAGTAGCTGGGAAATAATGGTACTCGCGACGCATGACGCAGTCGATGGAATCACGCACCGTCTTATAGTCGTCGCCATCGGTATGAGGGTTAGGCTCCGGTTTGTAATCGGAAACCCAGGTCGAAGTCGTGTTCAACACGCCAGCCAAGCTTTTTTCTTCGGGCGTCATGGCGCGATCAACAACGTAGGAAGTCGTCAACTCGCCGGTGGAGTCGTCGGTCTTGGTCGTCTGCGTTACGACAATGAACTGATCGCCGAGCGTAACTTTGCCGTCGGGACCGGCGAAGACGATTATTGGCTCAATATGTTTTCCGGGCAGCACATGGTCGAAACGCTTCGAACGGCGGTCAGCGCCGTATCGGCGCCGGTCGGAAGCGCGAGCTACGCCCTGGTCGCGCCGCTGCGGAAACGGTTCTCATCCAAAACGCTCTGGGTCGCGGCGGATCTTTACGACGACGCGCTGCGCTTCGGTTTCTTCTTTTTCGGTCTGTACAAAAAGAACTACAAGCATATCGGCCCGATGCTGACTTATTTCGGCTTTCGGGAACTGTTCAACAAGCTTCTGTTCGGTGTAAACAAGGTGATCAACGCGGATCTTTTCAATGAGGCGATGGATTATTGCGAATGGAAAAACGGGTACCGCATGGAAGCGACGGCAGGCGTTGCAAGGGATCTGGTCGTAAAAATCCAGGGAACGCTCATGAATTCCGTCAACAGTATCGTAATGAAACGGATCGGTTATAATCAGAGTCTGGAGCTCGGAAGTCAGAGCGATCGGACGAAATTCTGGCTGTTCGCGCTTTGCTCTGTGGTGCCGGTGGTCTCCGGCGCGCTGGGGATCATTCCGAAAATGCTGTGGCCGATCTCGAAAGCAGCGAGAGCCCGGATGTATCGGGAACTCGCGGAGCGCAGAAGTAAAATGGTTTCCGAATATCTTGAAAGCGATTGACCGTTTTATCAATATGTAATATAATATAAGAAATAAATTAACAAAGGGGGCAAACCGAATATGAAAATGAAAGATCATCCCGCGGCGGGAGAACGGAAAAAGCTCAATTACGGCAAAACCGCGCTGATCGGCTTCGGCTTTATGGCGGTGCAGGTGGCGTGGATCATATACAACGCCTATGTGCCGCTGATTCTCGCGGACAACGATGCGCTGAGCCGTCTAGCATGGTCCGGCACCGCCATCGGCGCGATCATGGTGTTTGACAATGTCTTCGGCCTGATCTGCCAGCCGCTGTTCGGCAGACTTTCCGACCGCACCCACACCCGATTCGGCAAGCGCACGCCCTATATCATGCTCGGTCTTCCGATCTGCGCGCTGTTGTTTGTATTGATCCCGCGGATCCGGACGCTGGGGATTCTGATGATCGACGTGATCCTCTTCAATTTTATCATGTCCACCTGGCGCTCGCCTGTGGTCGCCATGATGCCGGATTTCACCCCGTCGGAGCTGCGGGGCGAGGGCAACGCGGTGATCAACATTATGGGCGGCGCGGGCGTCGTTCTCGGCACGGTCTCCGGCTCGATCATCTCCAAACTGTTCAAAACCGACGACGTGCAGACGCTTCGGAACAACGTGTTTCTGTTCGGCGCGATCGTGATGATCCTGTGCCTGCTTGTGGTGGTGTTCGCCGTCCGTGAGGGCGACAACCGCATCACAAAGGAAGAATCGCTGAAAGTTAAAAACAGTTATGAAAAAGGCCGCGCGGCGAAAGAGAAAAAGACAGGGCTGCGGCAGATCGGTCTGAGCCGAGGCGAAATGACGTCGCTGCTGCTGATGCTGGTTGCTCTGTTCTTCAACTCCAACGCCACGGATTCGATCAACACCTATTTTACCACCTTCGCCACAAAGGAGATGGGCTTCGCGGAGAAGGACGCCGCGCTGTTTATCACGCTCTTTGCCGCGGCGACGGTGATCGGCGCGATCCCCGCCGGCAAGCTGGGGCAGAAATTCGGCCGCAAAAAGACCATCATGACCGGCTGGATCGGCATTCTGGCGCTGTTCCTTTTGTTCTTCATCACAAGGCTGACGGTGCTTCTCTATATCGCGATCATCGTCGGGGGCGTATGCATCGCTTTCGTTACCATCAATACCCTGCCGCTGGTGCTGGAAATCGGCGGACAGGAGCGCATCGGCACGTTTACCGGACTTTACTATACGGCGACCCAGTCCGCGGCGATCGCGGGACCGGTGATCGTGGGCGCGATGTTCGATATCACGAAAAAATTCACCTCGGACGGCGCGCCGAACTATTGGTCGCTGTTTGTATTCTGCCCGATTTGCTTTATCCTCGCGCTGACCTGTATGGTCTTTGTCCGACACGGCGAGACGAATACGATTTCCGACAAGACCCTGCAGGAAATCAGGGATGAAAATGAAGATTAAAAACTGATAAAACGGAGGAGCTTCCATGGAAATACTAAGAGCGGAACATCTTGTAAAGACCTACGGCAAAGAGGAAAACGCCGTTCACGCGCTGAACGACGTATCACTTTCGGTTCAAAGCGGGGAGTTTGTCGCGGTGGTCGGCTCCAGTGGCTCCGGCAAAAGCACGCTGATCCATATTTTGGGAAGCGTTGACCGGCCGGACTCCGGCAAGGTCTATCTGAACGGGGAGGATGTTTTCGCGCAGAGCAACGAGAAGCTGGCGATCTTCCGCCGCCGCAGGGTCGGCATTATATACCAGTTCTACAACCTTCTCTCCCGCCTGACGGTCGAGGAAAATATCCTGCTGCCCGCGCTGCTGGATGAGCAGAAGATCGACCGCGCCTATTTCAACGAGATGATCGAGCTTTTGGGACTGAAGGGCCGCGAGCGCGATCTGCCGCGTCAGCTCTCGGGCGGTCAGCAGCAGCGCGTCGCCATCGGGCGGACGCTGATCAACAACCCGGACGTGGTGCTGGCGGACGAACCCACCGGCAATCTCGACGTCCGAAATACGCAGGAGATCATGGAGCTGTTCAAGCTGTCGAATAAAAAATACGAGCAGACTATCATTCTTATCACCCACGATGAGAACATCGCGCTGCAGGCGGACCGCATCATAGCGATCGAAGACGGCAGGATCGTTCAAGACAAAAGAATCAGGTGACGGCATGGGAATCGTACTGAAATGGAATTTTAAAACGCTGTTTTCGGATATTCCGCGGCTGATCCTGACGATCTGCAGTATTGCCGTAACGACGGCGCTGCTGACAAGTATGAGCGTGACGGTGGGATGCTTTGTTCTGCGGACCGATTCTCCCGGCGGGAGCCTGCCGGATATCCTGAACGGTATTGTATCGCCCGTAATCCTGGCGGCGTATGCCGTGACGGTTTACACCCTGTTCGCAGTGTCGTTGGCTGAACGGAAAAACCAGTATCATATCATGAAAACCGCGGGCTGCACGACGCGCCAGCTCCTGAAAGGCCTTATCTTGGAGGCGGTCGCGCTGGATCTCGCGGGGTCTGCCCTGGGAATCGGGTTGGGGATTCTTATTTCCGCGGCGCAGCTTAAGATCGGCGGATATCCGCTGATTCTCCCGGTGATTTTCCGAAGCAGCACGCTTTACCGGAATTTGCTGCCTGCGCTGCTGCTTCCGCCCGTCATGATGCTGCCGGCGTCGATTCAACTGCTGTTCCCTCGGCGAGACAGGCGGAGAATCCGTCCTGCGCGCCGGAAAAAATCGGTTTTTGCCCGCAGATTTCCCCGTCTGTTCGGGACAGGCGGAGCTCTGGAATACGCGCTGGAGCACAACGAGCGGCGGCATCATACGGCGCTGGTGGTTTCGCTTGCGGTGAACCTTGCCGTGCTGATCCTCGGTTCCTCCTGTTTTTACCTGCTCTCTCATGCGGAGCCTTACGGCGACGACTGCGGCGCCTGGGTCTGGTATTATTCCGGCGACGCGGACGACAGCGCGTTATCCGCCGATCTGGACGAGCTGATCGACGAGGGCCTGCAGTCCGAGGACATATCCTCATATTCCGAGCTGCGGGCGAATCTCGGCAACTGCGGTATGGTGATTGATAACAAGCTGCTGAGCGACGAAGTTTTATATCTGCAAAGCAAAGAGACGGCGGAACAGCGCAATTCCCGCATGCAGAACACTCTGTTCCCGCTTGACGACAGCCGTCAGATTCTGCTCATCACGGTCGTTTTTATGGACGACGGGATGTATGGACAATTCAAATCCGACTGCGGGATCGCCTCGAACGAGGACGGAGCGGTTTTTGTCAACGCCTGCGGTATCGCGGGCAACACAACGGCGGTCCTGCGGGAACCGACGCTTTCATCGGCGTCGCTGTGCTTTTACCCGCGCGGCGTCGCGCAGAAGGCGGGGCTTCCGTTGGGCGAGCATTCTTTTGACGTGACCGCGCTGCAGAACGCGCAGGCGGACGCGGTCGCGTCCGCGCAGATCCCCGTGGTCGGCGTCGTCCCGTTTTCCCCGGAAATCCATCAGTATTTTTGGCTCGTGGTTGGCTCGCCGAACCTTATTCTTCCGATGAAAATGCGGAACGCGCTGCTTCCCCCGACGGACGAGGGAGAAAACCTGCGATTCTGCAAATTCAAAACGCCGGACCCTGCGGCGCTGTGTCTGCGGATCAACGAGAAAGTGCGCGGATTCTCCGATTATCAATTCCGGGAGCTGCGTTTCGGATCGGCGCATTTACAATTGGCGTCAGACGGAGCTTCTATTGTACTCGGCAACATACGGGCGCTGTCGAATGATTACGGGGCTTTTTTACGGCAGCTCATAAATTTTTACCGGGTGATCCTGTTTTTTGTTTTTATTTCCATCGGCCTTAATATTGTAAATACCGTCCACATGAACCGGATTTCCCGACGGAGGGAATACGCGATCCTTGCCTCTATCGGGTTGGGGAAACGGCAGCGGCGGGGTATGCTGCTTTTTGAAAGCGCGCGTTATCTGATCAAGGGAGTTCTGCTTTCCGCTCTGATCGCGATTTCCGTCTCATACCACTTAGATGATACGCTGGTGCGGGCCGTTAATGCGGAAATGATCTGGATTCAGACAAACAATCTGATCTATACAAATACGGATTCCCCGAACTCCTTTGTGCGGTATTTCCAGATCGCCTGGAATTATATTGCAAATATCGCCAATATCCTGGCGGAACACCGCTGGGTAACGGTCGGCGCCGTCTGTTTTCTGTTCTTCGGATTTCTTCTGACGGAAGCTCTTGTGTTAAAGAGAATGGACCGGTACGATCTGGTTCCGACCCTCAAGGACGATCTGCATGAATGAGAAGGAGCTTTTGTTTATTATACTCCTTTTTCTCCTTTTCAGCGCGCCCCGCTCGATTTGTCGCGCGGGGCGTTGCCGTATCTCAGCGTGATCGAAAAAATCGGCAATATTGAAGAAAATGACGATTTTGTCACCGCAATGTCACCGAAAAGTCACTTTGCTCTGCGAAAATACAACCGTAAGACGCGGACGGGGCATGGGCCGCCGTCCGAACCGGAGAACGGTCAGAAAGGAGAAAACACAATGAACAGAACAAAACGAACCTTTGCGGCGATCCTTGCCGCGCTGATGATCGTCGTCGGCATCCCCTTCGCGCCCGGCGCGGCGCTGGCGTTCGCGCTCGACGTGACAACGGCGGAGGACCCGCCCTATGAGGTGTGCGACCCGGACGACCTGCAGCTCCCCCCGATCCCGGAGGGATATCACTTCTCAGGCATGACGTTTGAGGACGCCGACGGATCGATCTATTACTATGCGGAGGGAGAGCCCAGCATTTACGGATTGATCGACGGCTGTTGGGTCGATGAGGCAGGCAATATCCTGAGCGATCGGGAAGATCCGAATTACGGCTCCGTTCAATTCGCCGAGGATGAGCTGAACGACCTGCCCGCGCGTTTCGACGCCCGGGAGTTGGGCATCGTTACCTCGGTCAAGAACCAGACCTTCGGCACCTGCTGGGCGCACGCGGCGATGGCGAATATTGAGACGAACGCCATCAAGAAAGGCCTTGCGTCGCCGGACGAGATCGATCTTTCCGAATATCATCTTGTCTGGACAGCCTATAATAACTATTACGAAGGGATCGAGGATCAGAAGAACGACGGCCGCACCGACAACATTGTCGCGCGCATCGACACAGGCGGGAACGCGCAGTTCGCCGGCTATTCCCTGATGAGCCTGAACGGTCCCGCTCAGGAGAGCCGCTACCGCGACTTCGGAAGCATCTACTCACAGGAAGCGATGGCGGCCGCGATGGCGGAGGATATCACTTACAACGAGCGGTTCACCCATGATTTTGTTGTGACAAACGTCGATTCGGTCCCGATGAACAGGGACAGCATCAAGGCTGCGGTTCTGAAATACGGCTCCGTGCAGATTTCCTATACGGATAATATCGGCTGCTTCTCAAAAGTAAAGAACGGATCGCCGTGCGCTTATTATAATCCCTCCGGCGACCCCGGCTACGGGCACGCCGTCACCCTGATCGGCTGGGACGATGATTTCTCCGTCGATTATTTCACCGCAAAAGAAACGAAGCCGGCAGGCAACGGCGCGTGGCTGATCAAAAACAGCTGGGGAACCACGTTCGGGAACGACGGGTATTTCTGGATGTCCTACTATGAGCCCTCGCTGCGTTCCTGCTATATCTATGAGACCGAAGCGGCGGACAATTTCCAGAATGTTTATTTGTACGACGGCTGGAGAACCTCCTTGCTTGCGAACGCGACGAACGCCGGAAATATCTTTACCGCCGACGGGGATGAGTATCTGACGAAGGTCAGCCTCGGCGGAAATACGAACGACTACAGCTTCAGGATCTACGCAAACGTCGCCGAGAACGCAGCGGACCCCACCCAGGGCACGCTGATCTACAGCCAGAGCGGTAACGCCGGGGGCAGCCGTTGGATCGACGTTTTCGGCAGCGTCAGGATCACTGCCGGGCAGCGCTTTGCGGTTGTATTCGACGAGCTGAGTCAAGTGTACCTTGAAGGCCAGAGCGGATACATCGCGAGTCTGGATATGTCCTCTTATTTCCAGAGCCGGCCGGGCACAAGTTTTTACAAAAACGGTTCATCCTGGGTCGACAGCTCGGTCAACGGCAAAAACAACGTCTGCATCCGCGCCGCAACAAGGAACAGCGGCGAAGGATCATACAGCGTCACTTATACCTGCCCCGGTCAGTATTCCGAAACCGTCCCGGTGATCAACGCAACGGCGCAGCTGCCGCAGACCGCGGATCACACATGGGTGTTGACCTATAACGACGCGCCGTTTACCGGCGTCGGTGTGACGCAGTCCTGCGCGGTGCTTGCGCACTGTTATCCCGACAACGGCACGCCGAAGGCGGGCGCCGCCTGCACCACCGAGTACCGCTGCGTCTACTGCGGAGCGGAAATGAAGGACAGCGTCGCCCACCACCGTTATACCGACACGGTGTTCACGGCGGACGCGGACTGCCTTGGTTACATAAGACACATCTGCGCGGACTGCGGTTATATTGAAAAGGACTCCTTCACCTTTGTTCCCGGCAGTCGGAACGGGATCTGCGACGGCTTTGCCTGGCAGATTGCTCAGGGCGTGCTGAGCGTCGTCGGCGTCGGCGATCTGCCGGACTTCGCTTCCGCGGCTGAGACGCCGTGGTACCCCTTCCGGGATGAGATCGTCTCGATCCGCGTCAGCGAGGATATCACGTCCGTCGGAGCGAACGCCTTCGCGTCTCTTTCGTCGGCAAAAACGGTCTCGCTGCCTGATACGGTCGCTGAGATCGGCGCCGGGGCGTTCCGCGGCGACTCCGCCCTTGAAGCGTTCACCGCGCCTGCCGCGCTGGAGAAGATCGGCGACTATGCGTTCCGGAATACGAACGCTCTTGCGAGCGTCACCTTCAACGATAAGATCAAGATCCTCGGAACCGAGGTCTTCACGGACTGCGCGCTGACCGAAGCGGTCCTGCCCGGTTCCGTCACATCCTACGGAAATAATCTGTACAGCAACTGCCTGAAGGTCGAAAAACTCGTGATAGAGGAGGGAGTGACCTCCCTTTTGAACTCGGTGTTCTACGTTTATTCGACCGCCGCGAAGCTGAAGACCGTCGTAATCCCATCGACCGTCTGCAAGATCTATTACAACTTCATTTCCGGCGGGATGTTTACGCTTGAGGAATACGTCGTCGCGGAGGATAATCCCTACCTGTACGCCGAAGACGGAGTGTTGTACACAAACGGACGTCTGGCTTCGACCGGCGTTCTGCAGCCGGTGAGCGGGATTCGGATGCTGCTCTCCTACCCGCAGAACAAGCCCGGCAAGTATTGGAAAGCGCCGTCTGACGTGACGAATATCTCTCCTTACGCATTCTGCAAAAACTGGTCGCTGTCTTATCTCGATCTGTCCGATACGAAGGAAACGGATGTGCTGAGAAACAGCTTCTGGCTGATGGCGAACCTGCGCAATATCGACCTGCCCTCCGGGGCGACGTCCATTGCGGCGGATGCGTTCGCATATAACAATGCGGAAAAGGTCTATCTTCCCGATTCGATCGCAAATATCAACGCGCAGGCGTTCCGGTCGCCGATGACCCGCCCCGTGATCTGCACCGACAGCGCGGGGGCTGCGGCAAAGACCTTCGCCGACAGTCAGAGCTTTACCTGCGAGGTCCTTGAAGGACATACGCACGCTTATACGCAGACCGCTTATACCGAAAACGCAACCTGCCAGGCGGAAGGCTATGTGATCAAAACCTGCGAATGCGGCAATTTCACGGCCGAAACGCTTCCCTCCGTCGCGCATACCAAAGCGAACGCCGTCGTTACAGAACCGACATGCGAGCGCGGCGGCTATACGACCTATACCTGTTCTGTGTGCGGAACCGTATTCACCGACGACGAAACGCCCGCGCTTGAGCATCATTACACATGGATCGTTGACCGTGCCGCGACCTGCGGCAAGGCCGGCGTGAAGCACGAGGAATGCTCCGTCTGCGGCGCGGTGAGAAGCGGGAACACCGAAATCCCCGCGACGGGTAAGCATACCTACAAATGGATCACCGACAGAGCCGCCACCTGCGGCAAGGCGGGTGTGAAGCACGAGGAATGCTCCGTCTGCGGCGCGGTGAGAAGCGGTAACACCGCGATCCCCGCGACGGGAAACCACGGCTGGGGCGCGTGGACGGTTACGAAGAAAGCCGCCTGCGAAACGGACGGCAGCAAATCGCGCGTATGCGCTGTCTGCGGACGCACTGAGACGCAGACGATTCCCGCGGCCGGACATTCAGACGCGGATAAAAACGGGGTTTGCGATCGGTGCGGCGCTTCGGTCTCTCAGCCGGAACAGCACGATGAAATCTGCAAATTCTGCGGCGGCGTCCACAGCGGCCCGTTCGGAGCGATCGTAAAGCTATTCCATTCGATCATGTATTTCTTCCGAAATCTTTTCGGAAAATAAAAGCATAACAAAAACCGCCGCCGGACGTTCCCTTCCTTGAGAGGCCGTCCGGCGGTTTTCTGTCGTCCTATTCAGACGTTTATTTTGTTGATCAATCGAACCGTAAATACCGCGCCGCCGTCGGGGGCGTTCTCCGGCTGCAGCACTTTGCCGCCCAGCGCGGTGACCACCTGATCCGTAAAGGCAAGCCCGATGCCGACGCTGTTCGGTCCCGAATCCCTGCCTTTGTAAAACCGTTCAAACAGATGCGGAAGATCCTCCTCTGAAATGCCGGGGCCGGTGTCGCGGATCACGATATCGGTCGCCGTGGCGGAATCGATCACGTCGATCGTCACGGTCCCGCCCGCGGGGGTATGCTCCATGCAGTTCTTCACGATATTCATCAGCGCCTGAGAGAGCCATTTCAGATCGCTGTGGATCATGACCTGCGGCGGAACGTTTTTTACAAGCTCGATCTCCCGCAGCTCCATAACGATCTCGACCGTTTCGCATGCGCGGTCGATCAGTCTTTCGGCGGTGAAATCCTCCATATGAAAGTTCTCGGCGCCCGCGTCAAGCTTTGAGAGCTCGAGCAGAGTTTTTACCAGCTCGCTGTAACGGTCGGTCGTGTCCAGAATCTTTCTTGCGGCGCGTTTGCGGTCGGCGGTCAAAATATCATCCGCCATGAGCTGATTGCCCATAAGCGTGAGCGTCTGCAGCGGCGTTTTCAGCTGATGTGAAATATCCGCCAGCGCGTCCGTCAGTATCGTTTTATCCTTTTCGAGCAGTTCTTCCTGCTTGATGTGCGCAAAAGCCATTTTTTTCACCACGTCCTGCAGCTCGGAGAAATCGCCCTCGCGGAAATCGTCAAACCGCAGATCCCGACTTCCCCGCAGACTCCGTCTCGCTTCCTCGGTAAAATCCCGGACGTCCCTGAAATGAAAATACGACGCAGTCAGAAAGATCGCGCAGCACAGGGCAAACGCGCCGCCGACTGCCGTGAGAACGACGACGCGATACGTTTCGCCCTTCAAAAAAACAGAAATCAGCGCGAGAGACAGACCTGCCGCGGCAAGAAGCGCCAGCAGAGGACGTCCCACCTCCGGATTTCTCAACAAGTGCATGATACCCCTCCGTCAGTTACCGAATTTATACCCGATCCCGCGCACCGTACGAATATACTGCGGATCCTGCGGGTCGTCCTCGATTTTTTCCCGCAGACGTTTGATATGCACCGTAAGGGTATTGTCCGTGATATATTCGCCGGTGATGTTCCAGATTTCCTCAAACAGGTTTTCCCTTGTAAGGATCTGTCCCGGACGGTTCATAAACAGCAGCAGAAGCTTATATTCCACACGGGACAGATAGATTTCTTCACCGTTTTTATACACGTTTCCCTTTGCGGTATCCACGCGCAGCGCGCCGAAGGAGACCTCCGCGTTCATTTTTCCGTGCCGCTTCAGCACCTTGTTTACACGGGCGAGCAGC
>CACYHJ010000042.1 GCA_902774165.1 Oscillospiraceae bacterium | reverse complement strand
GCGGCGCGTTCGACGGCGCGATCTGCGCCGCGCTCGATTATCTTACGGAACGGATGGACGCGGAGGGGACCGTCGGCGCCACAGACTGCGCCGAGGCGGAAAAGATCCTCGCGCCCCTCGCTGAAAAGGCGAAGGAATACGAGCTGATCCTTGCCGGCCACGCACACATCGACATGAACTGGATGTGGGGCTGGCACGAGACGGTTTCGATCACGCTCGCGACCTTCCGCACGGTGCTGAAGCTGATGGAGGAATACCCCGACTTCTGCTTCTCCCAGTCGCAGGCCAGCGTGTATAAGATCGTGGAGGACTTCGCGCCGGAGCTGATGCCGCAGATCAAAAAGCGCATCGCCGAGGGACGCTGGGAGATCACCGCCTCCGCCTGGGTGGAGCCGGACAAGAACCTGCCCGACACCGAATCGCTGCTGCGCCACATCAAATATACCAAGACCTATCTGCGCGACGTGTGGGGCGTGGATCCCGATTCCCTTGAGATCGACTTCTCCCCCGACGCTTTCGGCCACAGCCGCCATATCCCGGAGATCGACGGGAACGGCGGCGTGAAATACCTGTACCACTGCCGCGGCCTTGACGAGCAGCAGTCCCTTTACCGCTGGCGCGCGCCGAGCGGGGCGGAGCTGCTGGCGTATCACGAGCAGTACTGGTACAACAGCGCGATCACGCCGCATATCGGCGTCGGGATGCCCGGCGTCGCGGAACGGACCGCGGGGCTCAAAACGGGCCTTGTTGTCTACGGCGTGGGCGACCACGGCGGCGGTCCGACCCGGCGCGACCTGAACCGGGCGATCGAGATGATGGCGTGGCCGATTTTCCCGAGGCTTCGATTCGGCACGATCCGGGAGTTTTTCCACATCGCAGAATCCGTGCGCGAGAAGCTGCCGGTGCTCGACCATGAGCTGAACTTTGTGCTGACCGGCTGCGCCACCACGCAGAGCCGCATCAAAAAATACGTCCGCAAATGCGAGAACACGTTGGGCGACGCGGAAAACCTCGCCTCCCTCGCCGCGTTCAAAACCGGGAAGAGATTCGACCCATCCGTGCAGGAGAAGGCCCGCAGGGAGCTGCTGTTCTGCGACTTCCACGATATTCTGACCGGCTCCTGCGTGCAGGACAGCCGCGAGCACGCAATCGGCGCGCTGCAGCAGGCTCTGGCGCTGGGGCAGACCCAGCTTTCCGACGCCATGCGGGCAGTCTGCGACAACATCGACACCACCGGGATCCCCTTCGACCCGAACACCGCGGATTCCCAGGCGCAGGGCGCGGGCGTGGGCTTCTGGGCCACGGATCACGCCTCATACAACAGCCCCGAGCGCGGCAACGGCCTCGTGCGCGCCTACACCGTGTTCAACCCCACGCCGGAGGCGAAAGCCGAGCCCGTGGAGATCACCGTATGGGACTGGCAGGGCGACCCGCGGCTGATGAAATTCGCCGACGCGGACGGAAACGCGCTGGAATTCCAGCTGCTCGACCGTTCTTATCAACGGTACTGGGACCACCAGTACGTCCGCGTGCTGGTCTTCGTCGAAGCGCCTGCCCTCGGTTATACCACGGTCGCGGTCTCGCAGGGCGAGTTTGAGGAATATCCCTTCTATTATCAGCTTTCGACCAACCGTCAGCCGGAAAAGAATATCGTGCTCGACAACGGTATCATCCGCGCCCGGTTCGACTATCAGGACGGCGCGATGATCTCCCTTACGGACGCCGAGACCGGTGAGGAATTCATTTTCCCCGGAAAAAAGGCGGGCTTCGTGCTGGTGGAGACGGAGAAACGCACCTCCGACGCGTGGAACATCGGCCGCTATCTCAGGCAGTTCCCGGTGAACGATACCCTTGAGGTGGTCGAAAATACGAACGGCCCGCTGCGTCAGGGCTTCACACTGAAAACCCGCGTGCTGAAATCGACGATCACCGCCCGTATTTATCTCGATAAGGGCGCAAAGCGCATCGGTTATTTCCCTGACCTATATGCTGCCCGCGGCGTACAAAGCCCAGAAGTATCTGTATAACGTGCCCGGCGGGAACGCGCTGCGTGAGCCGATGGACCTCGACGTGCAGGGGCTCTCGTTTGTTGCGGCGCTGCGGCCGCACGAAAAGAGCGCGGCGATCTTCACCGACTGCAAATCCGGCTTCCGCGGCAGACCCGACGGCACCCTCGTCTCCACCCTCATCAACGCAAGCTTCTCGCCGGATCCGTATCCGGAACGCGGGATCCACAAGTTCACCCTCGGCATCGGCGTGGCGGAGGGCTGCCTCAAACGCCTTGAGAATCACGCCGTCGGCTTCGCCCGCAGGCTGGTTTATCAGAGCGTGGGCTGCCACAAGGGGACGCTGCCGACCGGCGGCGCGCTCTGGCAGGGCGGCGTGAAGCGGTCGTTCATCTATTCGGTCGCGTCCTTTGCGGACACGCTGGAGATCCGCATCGGCTCGCCCGCCCCGAAGGAGGGCGGCGCGGACTTCACCTTCGACAGGCCCGTGAAAAGCGCGGAATTCGTGGATCTGCTGGGCAGACCGGCGCAGGGGCTCCCCGCGCCGGAGGTCGACGGCTGCAGCGTCAGATCGACGGTCCCGCCCTATCATATCGTCACGTTGAAGATTCAGTTCTGAAAAAACTCTTGTTGAAAAAAACTCGCCGGGGACGCTTGAGCGTCCCCGGCAAATTTTATCCCTTAAGGTCAAAGATCGAAATACTCGGTATTGCTGCGGTCGGTGTCGCTGTTCTCGGCGATCAGGACGCTGGCGTCCGCGGAGCAGACGATGTTGTGCCAGGTGCCGACGGTCACGTTATAGAGCTTGCAGGGCTCCATTTTCACCGGCGTCCGCTCCCTGCCGATAAAGAGCGTCGCTTCACCCTTCAGCAGCACGAAGACCTCGTCGGTCTCCATATGGCGCTCCATATAGGTGTTCACGGTGTACTCGTCGTCCTGCGTCAGAAACGCGACGCACCATGTTTGAAAGATCATCGTCCGGTCGTAGCCGCGGCCGGTGAATTCGCTGATTTCAAGGCCTTCCGCCTGACGTTCCATAATAAATACCTCCCGTTTTCCCTTTTGCAATACGATCCGCGCGTTATTCCGCGCTCACCTCGGCCTTCGCCGCTTTCCTTTTCTTTCGAAACAGGACGGCGCCGACCGCCAGCAGGATCACCGCCGCCGCGGGAACGACGATAAACAGCAGTACGTTCCCCGCGCGGGCGGCCGTCATATCAAGGACGTAATACCGGGGCGTAACGCCGCTGTCGGAATCCGTGAAGCCGTAGGCGTCCATCGCTTCGTCAAAATAGCCTTTCAGTTCGGAATCGTCCATTTTGACCAGTTTTCCTTCCAGCGGGGTATCGTCGACGGAATCCACTTTATCGTCCAGAAAATCCATTGCGTCCTGCGTCGCCTTGTCCAGCGCCGCGATATGGTCCGCCGACGCCGCTTTGACCGCGATCGCGTCAAAATTCTGAAGCACGATGACGTAGTAGGAATCCTTCCCCGTCGAGATGCCGTTGATGGTGTTGTCCTCCGACGCGAAGGTGTCAAGCACGAACGCCGCGTCCACGTGGACGAACTCCTTCAGCAGGTAATCCTCCCCCGCCGCCAGCCGGTCGTCCAGATTGACCGTTTCCCCTTTAGAGAGGAACGAGGCGTGCTGATGAAAGACGTTCAGCCCGACCGCGATCAGCGCGATGACGGCAAAGCCGATCACGTAATAGAGGATCCGCCCGGCAAAACGGCCGCGCGTTTTCTTCTTCCCGCTCCACGCGCCGTTCTGCACCGGCTGCTGCGCGTTATAGGCAGGGGCCTGATACGCCCCGGAGACGCCGTTCTGCGCCGGCTGCTGCGCGTCATAGGCAGGGGCCTGATACGCCCCGGAGACGCCGTTCTGTACCGGTTGCTGCGCGTCATAGGCAGGGGCCTGATACGCCCCGGAGACGCCGTTCTGCGTTTCGTTCCCGGTTTTCCCGCCGAGGGCGGCGCCGCAGTAAGGACAGGTGATCGAATCCGCGGGAAGCTCCGCGTTGCAGTTCATACATCTCATTGCGTTCATCTCCGTATCTGTGATTTACATAAAAACTCAATATTTCGCCGGTTATTCCGTTTCCCCCATATGCAGTCCGCTCAGGTAGTCGGACTCGATGAAGTCGACGCCGAGCATCAGGCAGTAGGCGACCGCCTTTTTATCGTCCGCGGTCCACAGCGCGACGCGAAGGCCCTTCTTCTGCGCCTTTTTGAGGATCCACGGGAAGCTGTCGTAAACCATCAGATCAAGATCGAAGCCCCGGTCGATGGCCTCCTCCACCTCTTTGGTATAGCCCCCGCCGCAGTACATCAGCGGGATATCGGGATATTTCTCGCGCAGCATGACCAGATTTGGCATCTGCATGGACTGGATCGAGCACATATCCCAGGTATACAGCTCCTCGACGGTGTTCACGACCTCCTCCAGGCTCTCCTCGGGGTATTCGCCCTTCAGCTCGATGAAGGCGAACAGATGATACTCCGCCATGATCTCGATGTACCGGCGGAAGGTGCAGGGATAGAGCACCGTATCGGTGAAGTCGTTTTTCAACGGCTTGCTCGTCAGCTCCTCATAGGTATAGTCGTTGACGTTCATCACCGTGCCGTCCTCATAGAAATACTCGCTGCCGTGCACCAGCATCAGAACGCCGTCCTTGCTGATATTGACGTCGGTCTCGCAGCCGCCGAAGCCCGCCTTCGCCGCCTCGATGAACGCCTCCTCGGTGTTTTCGAGATACTGCGAGCAGAAGCCGCGGTGGGCGATGAAAATCGTTTTTTCCTCCTGCTTCGCGTAAGCCCCGAAGTTCGAGAACAGCAGCGCGAACAGGGCGATAAAATTTGTCAACATGGTCCAGGGATTCATGCCTGTCACTCCTTCTCTGTGATGATTTCATTCTATCACAGCGCAATCCGGTTGTAAAGCCCGTAATTTGCCGGCGCTGGCGGGATTTTCGCCGGGGGGTTGAAAACAACGGTTCATTCTGCTATAATCAAAAAAACGGTCGGCGGGCTCGTTTTCCGCCGGATCAAACACTGAAATCAAGGAGAAATGATGATGAAAAAAATATCCCTTCTGCTTGCCGTCGTCCTGCTGCTGACCGCCGCGCCGTCCATCCGCGCGGGGGCGTCGGATTTCGTCCCGGAAGGATATACGCTCGACTGTCAGGCGGCAATCGTCGTCAACACCGACACAGGCAGAGTCGTGTTTGAGAAAAACGCCGACGAGCGCAGGTCGATCGCCTCCATGACAAAGATCATGACGGCCGTCGTCGTGCTTGAGCGCTGCGGCGACCTGCGGCAGGCCGTCACCGCGCGGCAGGAGCCGCTGTCCGCGGTGGCAGGCAAGGGGCTTTCGCTCAGCAATCTCAAAGCCGGAGAGACCATGAGCGTGGAAAACCTTCTTTACTGTCTGCTGGTTTACAGCGCGGCGGACGCAGCGACGGTGCTTGCGGATGAGATCGCCGGATCCGTCGACGCGTTTGTGGGGATGATGAACGCGAAGGCGGCGGAGCTGGGACTGAAGGACACGCATTTTGCGGATCCGCACGGGCTGAGCAATCTCTCGGACGGCAACTATTCCACCGCGCGGGAGATGGAAAAGCTCTGCGAATATGCCATGAAGAACGAGGTTTTCGCAAAAATCGTCGCAACCGACCGCTATACGGTTCCGGCGACGAACCTTTCCGGCGAACGGTCGCTCACGTCCTCCAACCGTCTTCTTCTGGAGGGCGATCCCTGCCGGTATGACAAAGCGATCGGCATCAAGCCCGGCTACACCAACGACGCGGGCAGATGCCTTGCCGCCGCCGCGACCGACGGCAGCGCCGCCTATATCAGCATCGTCATGGGCTGCAAAATCTGGCAGTCCAACGGGGAGGCCGCCGTCGAGCGGTTCAGGGACACGGTATTCCTGCTGGAAAACGCCTTCGGCGAGTATTCCCTGACCACCGTGCTCTCCGGTTCGCAAGCCGTGACGACGGTGCAGGTCGACGGCGTCGACGTTCCGCTGGTGCCGCGCGGCGATATTTTGTGGCTGCTGGGCAAAAACGAGACGGTTTCGCTTCAGACAGCGCTGACGCAGGAAAGCGTTGCCGGCCCGGTCAACCGGGGCGACAAGCTGGGAGAGTGCAAAATCCTGATCGACGGGACCGAAATCGGCTCGGCGGACCTGATCGCCGCGGAAGCCGTCTCCGGGAGCGTCACGGAGCCGGAGGAAACCGGGACGCCCGTCCCGGCGAAAAACGAAACGGGCGCCGCGTCCGCAGGTCGTGGAAATGCAATCATTACAGTGGCCGTGATTCTTGCGGCCGCGCTCTGCGCTGTCGCCGCGGTGATCATAATAAAAAAGAAAAAACGGGCGTGAAATGAGCCGCTCAAGCCGCAACGTTTTTTTGCGTCGGAAGAAACACGCATCGGAACCGCGCGAAGCAAATGACAATTCCGATCAGATGGGGATAAAAACGCCAGACCGGGTATCTTCTCGCCGCCGTTTTCGCCGCCGCGCCCGCGGAAGAGCAAAAGAAAGCGCTCCCGTGGTGGCTTTCCGGGAGCGCGGGGATGATTCTCGGCGGCGGCGCGGCCTTCGGCGTCACATACGCCGTATTTGCCGCGAAGCAGCGAAGACAGGATGAGATGAGGCTGTAAAATACTGATTTGTCGGGCTGCTGTGCAGCCCGCAAATCAGTATTTTACGGCAATCGTCAATCGGCATTCGGCAATCGTGTCTGTCAAATAGACGCTCAGCATTATACTTTAGATCATCTTGTAAAATATACAGAATTGTAAAATTGACGATGGATGTCATATCAAAAATGCAGACGTCAAATTTGCAATCCGAATGCCGATTGCCGAATGCCGATTGCCGGTCGGGCGTCAGCCCGACAAATCAGTATTTATTCCTGCGGTTTCGTCTTTTCCGCAATGTCCGACGCAATGTCGGAGATTTTCTCCTTGATCGTGCCGATGATGCCGTCCACGGTGTCGGCGATGCCATCCGCGATCCCCTCCGGGGTGAAATCCCTGCCGCCGGAGACGCTGTTGGCAAACACAAAGCGGTAGCCGTCACTTTTGCCCAGGGTCCCGGTCGGCGTCTCTTCAATGCGGTCGATCAGCGCGGCGAAGGTCTCCACCTGCTCCTGCATCAGGTCGATATCAAACTTGTCGATCTCTCCGTTTTCACTCTCGGTGCAAAGATAATAGGGCGCGGGCACCAGACAGATGCCGGGGATGCCCATGGTAAAGAAATTCTGTCCCTCGCCGAAATGCAGCAGATTGTGTCCGTGCAGGGTCATGGTGCGCACGGTCCGGCGGGACTTCACCGTGTCGATATACAACCGGTCCATAAAGGCGTTGCCCGTGTATACGAGCTCCAGCTCCGGCTGGCCGGTGTATTTGTATTCGCCGTCGACCACGCTCCACTCTTTACAGCCCAGATGCTCGAGCGTCAGGTTCGCCACGCATTTGAGATGGTTCGCCGCGCCGTCCCACAGGTCGCGGTGGCGCACCATCCATTTGGAGGCGGACTGGAACGCGCCGGTGCGGATATCCTTGAAGCGCGGCAGGCGGAAATGCCCGGTGGTGAACAGAAACACGTGCGTGCGCTCAAGCTCGCGATCCTTGAACCCGCGCAGCAGCTCCAGAAGGGCGACGGGTCCGTTCTCCTCCACGCAGTTGGGGCCGTCGGTATGGGTGTTGACGATGACGCATTCTTTTTCGTTTTTGCCCGGCAGGATGCAATAGAAGGATTCGGTATACGCCATCTCCTTCTTCTCCGCCGTCAGAAGGAATTTCACCTTTTTCCCCGCGGCGGCGGCCTCCGACAGCACCGCGCCGTCGGTCTCGTTGACCCACAGGATCGGGATGCCGCGGTAGCCCATATTGAAGGGCAGGTACTGCCCCTCCACGCAGTCGTCCGGCAGACCCTTCCACTTGAGGATGATCGCCTTCGCGCCGGTCAGCCGGCTCAGGGCGGTGTGCAGGAACTTGACGAAGGTGGTGATGACCGGCCCTTCGTAATTCTTCGGCATGGTCACGTCCTCCGGCCAGGCGGAACGCTTGTCAAACGCCACCTCGCTGGGGATGAAATTCACGTTGCCCACCTCCACGAGGGCGATCTTGCCTGAGGCCTTCAGATAGTCCACCGTGGGATTCCTGATCTCCACCAGCTCCTCGACGATTCCCTCGTCCGGCGTCTCGCCCGAGTAGGGATGCACCGACGAAACATGCAGCGGCGTCAGCGCGCCGTCCTCTTCCACCACGGCGAGGGAACGCTCCCGCGCCTCCCATTTTTTAAAGAAAAACGGGTCGCGGTAGACCGGCAGCCCCATGGCGGAGATTTCCTCCTCCAGATGACGGATAAACGCGGCGTGGGCGTCGCTGCCCGTCAGACGGCTGCCGAGGGAATTCATATACTCGATTTCTTTGAGAAGGTTTTCTTTGGAAATGCTCATGTGATTCAATCCTTTCTGTGCATCGCCGCACCCCGGGACCCGTTCCGGTGCTCGGCCGCATGGAGTTTGGCGCAGCAAACCTGAGAACATTATATTGGGATCAGAGCCCCATGTCAAGAACCGGACGGCAAAAAAACAGCCGGAACCGCAGAAGTTTTCCGCAGAGTCCGGCTGTCAAGCCTCCGCCTGATTATTGCGGAATCGCCTCAAACACGATCTCCCCGTCCCGCAGGGCGCAGCGATAGGCGCCTTTTGAGACGGTGCCCTCCAGCATCCGTTCGGACAGCGCGTCTTCGATCATGCTGCGCACCGCCCGTTTCAGCGGCCTCGCCCCGTAAACCTCGTCGAAGCCGCTTTCCGCGATCTTTTCGGCGACGCCCTCGGCAAACTCTACGGCGATGCCCTTCTCCGCTGCGCGGACGGCGACGTTCGCCAGCAGCCCCGCGGTGATCTGCCCGATCTCCTCTTTGCTCAGCCGGGAAAAGATGATGATTTCGTCGACCCGGTTCAGGAATTCCGGGCGGAAGGTCTTTTTCAGCTCCTCGGTCACGCGCTCGCGGACAAGCGCCTGAGACGGCGCGCCGGTCCCGGCGGTAAAGCCGAGGGGCTTTTCTTTTTCGACGATTCTTCTCGCGCCCACGTTGGAGGTCATGATAATCACGCAGTTTTTGAAGCTGACCGTCCTGCCCTGCGCGTCGGTCAGGACGCCGTCGTCAAGGATCTGCAGAAGCAGGTTGAACACGTCCGGATGGGCTTTTTCGATCTCGTCAAACAGGACCACGGAATAGGGCCGCCGGCGGATCTTCCCGGTGAGCTGGCCGCCCTCGTCGTAGCCCACGTACCCCGGAGGGGACCCCACCAGCCGGGAGACGGTATGCTTCTCCATATACTCGGACATATCCATGCGGATCATGGCGTTTTCATCGCCGAACATGGCCTCGGCGAGCGCCTTGCTCAGTTCCGTTTTTCCCACGCCGGTGGGCCCGAGGAAGAGGAACGACCCGATGGGCCGGTCGGGATCCTTCAGCCCCGCCCTGCCGCGGCGGACCGCCTTCGCGACGGCAGAGACCGCCTCATGCTGGCCGACGATGCGGCGGTGCAGCTCCCGTTCCAGAGAGAGCAGCCGCTGCCCCTCCTCCACGGTCATCCGCTTCACCGGGACGCCGGTCCAGGCGGCGACGATCTCCGCGATATCCTCCGCGGTCACCTCGCCGCGGGCGGCCCCGCGCTGCTCCTGCCAGGCGGTTTTTTTGCGTTCCAGCGTCTCGCGCAGCTCTTTTTCCCGGTCGCGCAGCTGCGCCGCGCGCTCGAACTCCTGAGCGTTGACGGCTGCCGCCTTCTCATCGACGGTCTCCCGCAGGGTTTCCTCCAGCGCCTTCAGGTCCTCCGGCGCGGTGAAATTGCGCAGCCGCACCCGGGAAGCAGCCTCGTCCACAAGGTCGATGGCCTTATCCGGCAGGAAGCGGTCGCCGATGTAGCGGACGGACAGCTTCACCGCCGCCTCCAGCGCCCCGTCCGTGATGCGGACCTTGTGATGCGCCTCGTAGCGGTCCCGGAGCCCTTTCAGGATCTCCAGCGCCTCCGGCTCCGAGGGCTCCCCCACCGTGACCGGCTGGAACCGCCGCTCCAGCGCGGCGTCTTTTTCGATATGTTTCCGGTATTCCTCCAATGTGGTCGCGCCGATGACCTGCAGCTCCCCCCGGGCAAGCCCGGGCTTGAGGATATTCGCCGCGTCCGCCGCGCCTTCGGCGGCGCCCGCGCCGATGATGGTATGGATCTCGTCGATAAACAGGATCACATTGCCGCTGCCGACGACCTCGTCGATCGCCTTCTGAATGCGCTCCTCAAAGTCTCCCCGGTATTTTGTCCCGGCGACCATGCCGGTCAGGTCCAGCGCAACGATGCGTTTCTCCCGCAGCAGCTCCGGCACCGCGCCCTCGGCGATTTTCAGCGCCAGCCCCTCCGCGATCGCGGTTTTTCCCACGCCCGGTTCTCCGATCAGGCAGGGATTGTTTTTGGTGCGGCGGCAGAGGATCTGGATCACCCGCTCGATCTCCGGCTGTCTGCCGATGACCGGGTCGATCTTTCCCTGCGAGGCAAGCGCCGTCAGGTCCCTGCCGAATTTTTCCAGCGCGCCGGCGTCCGTTTTCCCCGTCGGCTCCGCGTTCTCCGGGCCCGTCGGGTCGGGCATTACGGAATCCTCGATCTCGTTTTGCAGCTCCTGCCCGGAGGAACCCGCCCGGGCGATCAGCCGCAGGGCAAAGCACTGAGACTCCCGCAGGATCGCCAGCAGCAGATGCTCGGTCCCGACAAGGCGCAGCCCGCTTCCCCGGGCGAGAGCCACGGACGTCTCCAGCACGTGCTTGAGCCGCGGGGTGAAGTCGCCCGGCGTGAGGCCGGTGCGCAGCCCGGTCCCGACGGTTTCCCGCAGAAGCCGCTCCGTCTGCTCCGCCGTGACGCCGTATTTGGTGAGCACGCGCCCGGCGACGGAATCCGGATCACGCAAAAGCCCGAGCAGAAGATGCTCGGTGCCCACGCTTCGGTGCCCCATCGCCTGCGCCTGCTGCAGCGCGAAATTCATCGCGTCGTTCGCGCGGGCGGTAAAGCCTGTGAATTTATACATTTGTTTTTCCTCTCTTCCATATTTCGCCGCAAGGCGAACGATCGCTCTTCCGCGCAGCGGAAGAATATCGCTCCCGAGCGAACGCGAGGGAATATCGTCTCCTGACGGAGACAACGATATTGTTTCCTGACGGAAACAGCGATATTGCGGCGTCCCGCCGCAGCGATATTGCGTTCTGCGAACGCAGTGAGAAGGATCCCCACGGGATCATTCTTCCCCCGCGTCGGCGCGCAGACGCTCCTTGATAATCTCGGCGCGCAGCGCGTCCCGCTCCGGCGCGCGCATATTTTCGTTATAATCCGCTTTCATGGTCGCCGGCTGCAGATTCAGCGACAGTTCGTTGACGGTTTCAAGACGCACCGGGATCTCGCCGAACACCGCGCCGAGGCGAAGATACGAGAACATCTCGTTCATCTCCTCCGAGGTGATCATCCGGGCGGAATTCAGGATCCCGTAAGCGCGGTGGATCTTATCCATAAACGCGATGTCCTGCTGCAGCGTCTCCCGCGCCGCCCGCTCCCGCGTCGCCAGCTGAAGGGCGACGGCGCTGAGATTTTCAATGGCGGCCGCTTCGCTGATGCCGAAGGTGAGCTGATTGCTCAGGCGGTAAATATCGCCCTTCGCGCCGCCGTCGTCATAAGGGCCGCGCAGCTTGAGTCCCAGCTTCGCCACGGTGGAAGCAAGGCGGGAGATCTCGAAGCTCTGCGTCAGCGCGGGCAGATGCATCATCAGCGAGGCGCGCATCCCGGTGCCCAGATTCGTCGGATGCTGGGTCAGGTAGCCGAGCCGGTCGTCAAAGGCAAAGGCCAGCTTCTTATCAAGATGGTCGTCCAGCGCGTCGGCGGCGCGGTAAGCCTCCTGCGGCTCAAACCCAGCCCGGGCAGTCTGGATGCGGATATGGTCGTCCTCACAGAGCATCACGCTGACGGTCTCGTCTTCGGACAGCAGCAGCGCCTTGCCCGGGGCGATCTCCGCAAAGGCGGGGCTGATCAGATGTTTTTCCGCCAGCGATACCACCCGGTTCGCCGTCAGGTCCGCCATGCGCAGGAAGGTCAGCTTCGGTCTTGCGTAATCCGCCGCCGCGCCCCGCACCAGGTCACAGACCTCCCCCATCTGCTGCTCAGTCAGCCGGCAGGGAAAGGGGATCCGGGCGAGATTTCTCGCGAGTCTGACGTGGGAGCTGATGATGACGTCCCCCTGCGCTCCGCTTTGCGTATACCATTTACCGCTCATCGTGTTCCGCCTCCGCTCTTTTGATTTCGTCCCGCAGGACCGCCGCCGTCTCAAAATCCTGCTGCTCCACCGCCTCGGCAAGCTGTTCTTTCAGGCGGGAAACCCGGGATTCCTGCCGGGGCGCTTCCGGCGCGGGGGCAGCGGCGCGCCCGGGCTTTTTGCCCGCGTACACGGTCTGGCCGTGTATTTTCCGCAGCGAGGGCAGCAGTTTATCATAAAAGGTCTCATAGCAGCCGGCGCAGCCGACTTTTCCGTTTTTCACGATATCGTCAAAGGTGCAGCCGCATTTTTCACAGCGGATCACGCGGCTTGACAGACGGCTGACCGGGATATCGCCCAGGAACGAGCCGAACAGGTCGCCCAGCCCCAGCCCGAAGCCGCCGAAGGGCGACGCGTAGCCCAGCTTATCGGCGCACTCGGCGCACAGGTGGTATTCCGCCGCCGCCCCGTTGACAATCCGACGGATGTGTGTGGTGGCTTCATTTCGTTTGCAGTTCTGACAAAGCATATTTTTTGCCTCCGGTGTGTTTTATAAATATGTGACTCGTGATTCGTGATTGACGCGTTAAGAAAACAATCCGGTGGATTGTTTTCAGCGGCAACCGACGCGGCTATGCCGCGCGGGGTGCGGTCGGAAACACGGTATTACAGCTCGTGACTCGTGATTGAGGCGTTAAGAAAACAGTCCGGTGGACTGTTTTTAGCCTCAACCGACGCGGCTATGCCGCGCGGAGTACGGTCGGAAATATCGTCTGAGTGCAATCAATCGCACTCATGACCGGCAACCGGCAGCTAACTCACCGCCAGCAGCATCTGCTTGAAGATCGCCGCGCGGACCGCGTCCGCCTTTTCACGGGGAAGCGCCCGGTATCCCCTGCCGTCCACGGCCGCCAGCATCAGGCGGGTGTCCGCCTCGCCGATGAAACCCTGCCGGGACAGATTGAGGATGTTGACCTTCGCCGCCTGCTCGTCCATCGCCATGCCGATGGAATTGACAAGGTGCATGATGATATGTTCCCGGTCGCAGCCGATGCGGGAAATGCGGATGTATCCGCCCCCGCCCCTGCGGGAGGTCACGATGAACCCCTGCTCCGGCGTAAAGCGGGAGGTCAGAACATAATTGATCTGACTGGGAACGCAGCCGATCCGGTCCGCAAACTCGTTCCGGCGGATCTCCGCCTCCCCGTCCCGGTTGATCATCTCGATCAGCATCTCCGCGATCACGTCGCTGATGTTCATTGGCTTCAACC